>JAUXXK010000408.1 GCA_030681145.1 Methanobacteriaceae archaeon
TCTATGAGATTTCTTAATCTATATTTCTAAATATTTATAAATTTAATTAAATCATTTATTATTAAAATTACTTTTTTGTATATATCTACCAATTATCCGCCTATTAATTGAGAAGTAATACTTATTGCAAAGCCAATAACACCAATTATAATTATACCTAGACCTGTTATTTTAGCAACATTAGTGTATTCTTCTTTATCTGGCTTTTTTGCAACGTGCAGTACTCTTTTACATTGTTTTATAAAATTGAGAATGGATTCTTTGTAACTCATGAAAATCCCTACTTTGATAAAATTTAAAAATAAGGAATGAAAACTTTAGTTTTACAGATGATATAGTACTTACCTTCAAGGAGTTATAAAGGTTTCCTTTGAGAGAATTGTATCTGAATATTTAATCAGTTAAAGTGAAAAAAGAAGGGGTAGTAATCCCATTAACTGATTGTAATTTCCATAAAAACATACTATATTGCTGAAAACTTGTGTTTAATATTTGATTTAGTAGATTATATTACAAACAAACATTAAAATGCTTAAATTTGTAGATGGCCCAATTTAAAGAAGTATAAAATTTTTTTCTCCATAATATTTCAGACCAAATTAAGAAAGTTTAAGTCTATATTATGAACTTCGAATTATTTATGCTCTGAAAAAAATATTGACTAGAATACACCATCAATAAATTCTTCCAGAGCAGATTCTTTAATAGTTTCTCGTTCACGTTCTTCTACAAATTCTCTTTCAGTTGGAGTCCCAAAAATATGAGGAGATTTCACACCAGCAACAACTATAGTGGTCCTTATGACATTTTCCAGATCTTCCTGAATCTGTGCACCCCATATTATGTTTGCATCAGGATCTAGTTCATCAGCTACAATTTGCACGATTTTTTCAGCTTCTTGTAGAGTCAAATCAGAACTTCCAGATATATTTATGAGTGCACCTTGAGCATTAGAAATATCCAAATCAAGTAATGGACTGTTTAATGCTTCATGAACCGATTCTAAAGCCCTATCTCCTGATTCTGACTCACCCATACCAATCATGGCCATACCAGATCCTTTCATTATACTTCGGATATCAGCAAAGTCTAGGCTTACCAAACCAGGCCGGGTTATCAATTCAGTAATTCCCTTTACTGCACGGCCCAAAAGCTCATCAGCAACCATGAACGCCTTATTTAAAGGCAAATTTGGTGCTACCTCTAAAAGTTTATCGTTAGGAATTACAATAACAGTATCAGCTGCGCTTTGGAGTTTTTCCAAACCTTTTTCGGCATTTTCCCTTCTTCTTAAACCTTCTGCACTGAATGGCATGGTAGCAACAGCAATGGTTAAAGCTCCTGCTTTTTTGGCAAGTTTGGATATAACGGGTGCTGAACCAGTTCCAGTTCCTCCGCCTAATCCACAGGTTACAAATACCATGTCTGCACCATCTAGTTCTTCTCTTATATCATCTTCACTTTCTTCTGCACATTCTTCTCCAACATCTGGGACACCGCCTGCACCTAATCCTCCACAGGTTTTTCTCCCGAGAAGGATCTTTCGATGAGATTCACTATAAAACAAGTCTTGTGCATCAGTATTTACTGCAAGAGTTTCGGCGCCTTCAACACCAATCTCAGTTAAGCGAGATATTGTATTGTTTCCCGCGCCTCCGGCACCAACTACATATATCTTGGCCCGACTTTGTTCAATAATTCCTCTTAGGTCTTCGTCAATTTTTGTGTCCACTCGTGTAGGACGTGGTTTATCTATTTTCTTTTCAGATTCCTTTATGGCATCGTTTATGAATTTCACTTACTACCCCCACATCAATCTATGGAATGTGTTATGGTGTTAACTTATATTTAAAAGCAACGGTTATTTGCTAACAATTCCCCAGACTAGTTACCATTTTTGACCCTTGAGGTTGTAATCAAATGTTGGTTGTCACCACCAGATTATAGAATTTTATTGTGGTTTAGAACTTAATCATAAGTCAATTATAAGTTCAAATTTACCATAAATCACTTGATAAAAATTAAAAATTATTATGGTCTAGGCATGGCAATTATCTCATGTATTCTCAAATCAAAAATGCTATTCATGTGTGCGGGTGTAATAACCAACGCAGTATCTACGCCGCGAGCATTTCCGCCTACCGCAATAATCTCCTGCTCTGTGGGTATGAATCCTCCATCCACAGCCATGATACTTATCTCCACACATACTTTGAATCCTTGGGAAATCATTCTTAATGTTTCGGCCATTACTTCCACAGGAGTAACACCACCAAATTTATTAGATATGCCTCTCCCTACACCACTAAGAGCATGTGAACTGGTGTATGTAGGTATACCTCTTTTTTCAAGTGTTTTTTTTATTTCTGAATCAATTTCCATTTTACCTTTTTCCTTAAAACCGGCATGATGAGTAACATTCACAATATTCATATCTGGAATTTCATCTGCTATTTTAAGGGCTGTTTTACCAGAAACTGACGCAACAACAATATTTTTAATTCCTAATTCTTCCTTCCGGGATTTAATTAGTCTAATTAATTCATCAGTATTTTGTTCTCCAGAACTTTCAAAATATTTAATCTTTTTCTCCATTTTTTCACCTTAAATTATTTATAAAGAATTTATAATAATTTAAATTGAATTCAATAACAATTTTTAAAATAATAATATTTATTTTTATCAAAAACTAATTATGTATACTAAGTAAGTATAATTATTATATTCATGAAGATAAAATTTTCGTGAATTTATTTTATTTAAAAATTTAAAAAAAGGGATATTATGAATGCATTCAATTTTTTAGCACCTGAAAGGTCATCTAAGCCCCGCTCTAATGGAATTACCATGATAATGGATAAAGGAATGGGCTTAAAAACTGCAGAAGATATTATGAACATATCTGGCGATTATGTAGATTTTTTAAAGTTCGGGTGGGGAACCATCACCATCCACAATAAAAAAATTATAGAAGATAAAATTGAAATGTGCCGTTCTTATGGGGTAGATGCTTATCCCGGGGGGACTCTCTTCGAAATAGCTTACGTACAAAACAAAATTCCAGAATATTTTGAAGAAGCTAGTGCTCTTGGCTTTGAAGTATTAGAAATATCAGATGGTTCAACAATGTTACCTATTGAAAAAAGATTGTCTTATATCTCTGAAGCTAAAAATAAAGGTTTTAAAGTTATATCTGAAGTTGGAAAAAAAGATCCAAAAGAAGATATGAAATTAACTCTTGAAAATCGTGTTAATTTAATAAAAAAAGATTTAGATGCGGGTGCATATAAAGTGCTAATTGAAGCGAGAGAAAGTGGGCAAAACATCGGCATATTTGATAAAAATGGAAATGTAAAAGAAGATGAAGTGGATTATCTCTTGAATAAATTGCCATCTGATAAAATTATATGGGAAGCTCCGAAAAAAAGACAGCAAGTTTATTTCATACTTAAAATCGGATATGATGTTAATTTAGGCAACATTCCTCCTGAAGAAACAACTTCATTAGAAACCATACGTAGAGGTCTTAGGGGAGACACTTTAGGAAAGGTAAATCTGTAATCAAAAGAAAAATTACGATTAGTGAATTGAAAATGTTATATTTGACATAAACACTTAATAATGAATACATTTCCAATTGATCTATTGAATGTGACTAGATCATTTTTTTAAATTGAAATATCAAAAATATTTTTCCAATAAACACCAAATCTTAGAATTAAATACTAAAATTTGAATGAATTACGAGGCCCTCTGAATGAGAAATTTTAAATCTATTAATAAGCATGAAGTATCTGAATTGCTTCCAGGTTACAATTGCGGAATTTGTGGATATGCACGTTGTGAGGAATTCGCAGGGGCCATTCTTAAAAAGTATATCACTCTTGAAAAATGTCGTTTTCTATTACAAGAAATATATGCCGAAAACCTGACAATATTAAAGTCAACTTTAAAAGAAGAAAATACTAATTGCGGAAGATGAGTTTTATTTAAAATGAAACACGATTATATTTTATTTTAATATATCTTAAATTAGAAATTATATAAAGAATATGACAGTCTTATGAAAATCCAAGCAAAAAAAGATTCAACACAATTTACTTGTTATTCTATAAAACCAGTCAATACAAATTA
>JAUXXK010000427.1 GCA_030681145.1 Methanobacteriaceae archaeon
AACATATAAATTCCTGCTAGAAATATTAAAATTCCAGATATTCTTCTAATTAAATCTGCTTTTCCAACAATTTTCTCCAAGTTTATGCTTGAAATAATTAACCCCACAGCAAATATGCTTACCAAAAAACCCAGAGTGTAGAGCAAAATATTCAGGGCACTATAAAGTGTATTCCCCGCGGAAACACTTAGAGCGATTAATGTTATCAAATATGAACCATAACAAGGAGCCCATGCAGCTGAAGTAATTAATCCCCACACAAAAGACCCAATTATACCTCCTCGATTAGAATCATTAGCTATGGAAAAATTAAAAATACTTTTATGTGCAATTGTCATGATTCCTAATAATACCAACACTACCGCAGCCATTATTCTAAAATAATAAAGATAATAATTTACAGCTGCAGTGAAAATCACAGTAAGGAATATAATTGCTGTAAAAATAGAAAAAAGGCCAATTACAAATGATAAAATTTCAATTTTTCTTCTTTTCACCAAGTTATATCCAACTACCACAGGTATAACTGGTAAAACACATGGCGATAATACCGAAGCAACACCAGCAAGAAAAGAAATTATGAAAACAAACTCCATCTAATATCTCCTTTAATTAAAATAGATACTTATAATTCATTTAAAAGTATGTCTGGCGACCTATAACCTTCTATCCTTTTATATTCCTCCCCATTAGAGTTCATAAAAATTAATGTAGGAATAGAATATATTCTGTATTTAGAAGATAGTTCAGGATTATAATCTCCATCTATTTTTACTGCCACATAATTTTGGCTCAGTTTCTGTTTAATATTATTATTACCCAGAGCATCGGATTCTAGTTGTTTACATGCGGGACACCAGTTAGCGTAAAAAAATGCTAAAATTGGTTTATTAACCTTTTTAGCCTCCAATATTGCAGAATCTAAATTATCATACCATTTAAATTCATTAGAAATATTAGAATTATTATTAACAATGTCAAACTGATTAGTATCTGCGGATCCAGCCAAAATAATTCCGCCCAAAGCTACCAACAGTATCAATAAAAAAATAAAAATCCCTATTTTAATAGAATCCTTCATGGAAGGAGATATGTGAGTTCTATACATATATATTCTATACCATTGGGTCTTGAAGTGTG
>JAUXXK010000429.1 GCA_030681145.1 Methanobacteriaceae archaeon
CTCCATTATTTTTGATCATATCATAAGCATCTTCGGGAGTAATGTTCTTAACTATCGATTTGCTTGAACTTTTCTTTCGTTTAAACATATGAAGAGCACCTACAAAATTTTATTTTATTTTATATATTCTAAAAATCATTACAATATGCTTTGTGGAATATAGTAATTATAATTAATAATAAAATTTTTTTAAATATTCGTAAAATTTGAAATTTGAAATTTGAAATTATAGATCTAATAAAACTTTTTTTACTTAAAGATTAAGTATTGAAAAAATTAGTTTTAGTTGAAAATTAGTTTTAGAAAATTAAGATGCAGAAATTAGCTATCTAAAAAATTGATTCACATTATGATAATAAATAATGAAATAAAAATAGCAAATTAAAAAAAAAAATCTCATTTAACTTTATAAAATTAAAGAAGGAAGAGGCCTGACCCTCTCCCATTCCCTATTTTTATTCAATAGACGGATCTATTGAAATTTTTGTTGGTAGTTGAATGAACTAATCCAATTACATCATTGGTGGCATTCCACCAGGCATACCGCCCATACCGCCCATACCTTCCATACCTTCCATGTCAGCTTTACCAGCACCGCTGGAAGCAATAACATCGTCGATTCGGAGGATCATTTCAGCAGCTTCAGATGCAGATTGAATAGCCTGTTTTTTGACCCTGTGAGGTTCAATAACACCAGCTTCGTTCATATCAGTAACTTCTCCTATGAAAACATCCAATCCCATGTAGATAGAGGTTTCGTGAGCAGCTCTGAGATCCACAAGGGAGTCAATACTGTCAAGACCTGCGTTTTCAGCTAAAGTTTTAGGAACTACTTCTAAAGCTTCTGCAAATGCAGCAACTGCAAGTTGTTCTCTTCCACTGATAGCATCAGCATAGTCTTTTAGCTGTTTAGCGATCTCAATTTCAGGAGCTCCGCCTCCAGCAACCACTTTACCATCTTCAACGGTAGCGGCGACGACACCGATAGCATCTTCAATTGCTCTTTCGATTTCGTTTACCACGTGAGAAGTGGATCCTCTAACTAGTAAAGTAACAGCTTTAGCTTCTTTACAGTTTTCAACAAAGATCATTTCTTCACCAGAGATTTTCTTTTCGGATACTAAACCTGCATCACCTAAATCATCAGAAGATAAATCTTCGATGTTAGTTACCACTTTAGCACCGGTAGCTTTGGATAATTTTTCTATGTCAGATTTTTTGACTCTTCTTACAGCCATTACACCGGCTTTAGCCAGGTAGTGCTGTGCCAAATCATCAATACCTTTCTGAGAGAATACAACTTGTGCTCCAGTGTCCACGATTGATGCAACCATGTCACGGATCATTTGTTCTTCTTGCTCAATGAAGGCTTGCATTTGGGCAGGGTCAGTGATTCTGATTTCAGCGTCCACTTCAGTTTCTTTAACTTCTATTGGACAGTTAAGAAGGGCTATTTTAGCATCTTCCGCCTTTTTAGGCATTCCAGGGTGTACTCGTTCTTTATCAATGATTACACCTTGTACTAGAGTGGAGTCGTCTACTACTGCACCATCTTTTTTCTCGATTTTGATGTGGTCAATTTCCACTTCGCCATCTTCTTCTACCTGCTTAACTGCGTCAACAACAAGTTCAGCTAATGGTTTTCTTGCCTTTTCAGTACCTTTTCCAGTCATAGCTGTCATAGCTACTTTGATTAAGGTTTCTCTGTCATCAGCATCCATAGCTATGTCATTTAAGATATCTTGAGCTTTTTCAGCTGCTTGTCTGTATCCCATAGCAACTATGGTTGGATGGATATCCATGTCCAGTAAGTTTTCGGCTTTTTTGAGCAATTCACCAGCAATAATTACTGCGGTGGTTGTTCCATCACCTACTTCATCTTCCTGAGTTTTAGCAACTTCTACTAACATTTTTGCAGCAGGGTGCTCGATGTCCATCTCTTTGAGGATGGTTACACCGTCGTTGGTTACAACGATATCTCCTAAGGAGTCTACTAACATTTTGTCCATACCTTTAGGACCTAATGTAGTTCTTACAGTCTCAGCTAATACTTTTCCAGCTAAAATATTCATTCTTTGAGCGTCTCTTCCGATAAACCTATTAGTGCCTTCAGGTAGCACTAAAATAGGTTGTCCTGCGCCACTGTATTGTGCCACAATAATCACCTCTAAAATTATTAATTTGTGCAATTATCGATGGGTTAGAGGTTCTATAAATAGTTTTCGGAAAAATATATCATGAAAAATAATTATAAATAGGTATTAGAGGAGTATTAACGAAAAGATGAGTTAAAATCAACTGATAAAAAGAATTTTATTTAAAATTATTTTAATATTATTATTTCAGATTATAATAAAAATTATCCATTTTTTATTAAATAAAAATACTTATCCTACCACCAAGATATATAAATATATCATTAAAAATGAGTGGTAATTTGACAGTTCTCCCTAACAAAATGAAAAACATGAATTTGGCAATAGCTAATAATTATACTTTAAAAAAAATCAAATATAAACACATAAATTTGTTAAAATTGATATTTTTAGTAGTTATTTATTTTTTATTTTTATCATCATTATCCCTTGCTCAAGCTGAAGATATTACTGAAAATAGTAATAATCAAACCAATAATACTATTCAGCCAGATTCAAACACTTTGAATAAATCTCAAGTATTAAATTCTGGTACTAAAGTTGCTAATTTTATAGAAAAAAAGAAAAAACTTCCAGATAATATCACTGTAGGAACTAAAGTAGTTACCATGCCACAGTATCTCTATGCAGTAACTTCGATTATATCCGGATCAAAAAATGTAACTTTATTTTATGTATCTAAG
>JAUXXK010000435.1 GCA_030681145.1 Methanobacteriaceae archaeon
TTTCTCTTAAAAAAATATTTGCACCAGCTCGAATAAATATATATGTAAAACCTCTTCTTATTCGTGGATTAATATCTTTTAACCAGTGAATTATCTGGGAAAATAGTTCTAAGACTGCATCAAAGAAGAATAAAATTACAATACGGGCGAAATTCGAGGGATTAGAATAAAAGTAATACCAAGTTGAATTATAGAATTTTTTAAGGTTTTTAAGTTTGCTATAAGTGAATATAACGTTATTAGCATCCCCTGAAAATAAATTAGATCTGCTTGCACCGTTTTTGGATAATAGTCCGTTGCCATTCGAAATACGATTTTCGAGTATCGGAGCATCAGAAAGGCCTGTTGAGACCATTATCTTATTGGAGTTAGCTTTTTCTACCCATCTAAATGCTGGAAAGTTATAATTGTCTCCATGGAGTATACCAGCCTGGCTGGCTCCTGTTTGGCTGGAAAGATCAGTTTCCCATGAGATGATTTTGTGAATTCCATTATCTAACCATTTACTTAATGTGGGCATATGGCCTTTTTCAATAGCTTCTTTTAAAATTGGTTCTGAAAGACCATCAATTTCTAAAAAAATAACTCCAGGATATTTTTTAGGATTTTTTTCTTTGTTTTTTATATTTTTCCTTAAAACAGCCCTATAATAAGATGCTTCATCATCTAAAGTTATTATTGCTGAGAGGATGGTTGTAATAAATGCAATTCCTAAAGGAGTAAGGATTAAAGCCCAGCCTTCTATGGCTATTCCTGGAACAAAATTGCTTATTAACCATATTAAGGCCCCATTTATAATAAGAGATCCAATTCCAATGGTATAAACGAGAAAAGGAAGGAAAATTCGAGATAATATTGGCCAAAAAAGTGCGTTTATGATTCCAAGGAGACTTACTACTATAGCTGCCGTAAATAAGCTATCAACACTTAATCCTACAGACATATTTGCAATTATGATGAATCCCAGAACTTCACATACCCATAATAAAAATGTACGGATTAAAAAATATCTTAAAGATGGCTTTCT
>JAUXXK010000441.1 GCA_030681145.1 Methanobacteriaceae archaeon
AAAATGAAAAGTGCTCATAACTATAATTTACTAATCATGAAACTGGGGGGGTTATTTTGTATCGGTCTAAAATATATGTCAATGAAATTTTAAACAAAATGAACCAAATATTTGAAAGATTTACCTATTTAAGTCGGTCCAAAACATTTAAAAAAGAACAAATAGATCAAATTGATTATCATATCAATGAAATAATGAAAATTTTGAATGACTGCAGCTAATAAGTTGTGCTGATTTTCATGATATTGTTTTATTGTAGGGCATCTTTACTGTTTGGCCTATTTCAACTTTTTTTAGTCTATATTAATAATAAACATTACAGACCTTATTAAACGAATTAATTAACCATGCATTTTCTTATAGCGTGAGAAAACATTTTATTAATTTGTTTACAAAAATATTGCTTTTGAGAATTTAATTATATTACTTTACTAAATAACTTCTCCAATCAAATAGAAATTAATAAATAATATTTTAAACTAATTTTTATTGTATGAAAATGAAGGCAGTAGTGTTTGACAACTCAGGAACTTTAATAAAAAGGTACCGAGCCCTTAAAAATATTAAAACCGGGCATATCTGCGATTACATGAATTCCATAGATATAGTAGATTATGCAGGTAATAGGGCCCTTGTAGTTCTTCAAACTGATCCTTCAGAATGTTTAATCAATGCACGAAGTAGTCAGACTTTATATCAGTTCATAACCCGGAACAATATTAAAATTGATGTAAGTTACTCAAGCAATGATGTAAGTAATGACGAAATACTGAAATATCTTAAAAATGATGATTCTACAATTAAAGACATCCAAGATAGTATTAAAGCTGTCATGGAAAAGAATTATGACGTTCAGCTATGCAGTGGATCTGGATTTATTATGGATATTGAAAAAGAAAAAGTTGAATTTACTATAACGGCAGGGGGTAAGATATTTCCCGAAGTTAAAAAAGTTATAAGTGAGCTCAAAAAAAGAAATATTGATGTTTTCATAGCATCTGGAGATCGTAAAGTATCTTTACAGCAATTAGCAGAATTTATATCAATTCCCCAGTCCAATGTATTTGGTACAGCCAGCACCAAAAGAAAAAAAGAAATTATAAAAGAATTAAAAAATAAGTACAATGTTATGATGGTTGGAAATGCTTCAAATGATATTTTAGCTTTCCAAGAAGCAGATATTGGAGTTTTAACTCTACAACAAGATGAAAAAGTTCCAAAAAAAGTTTTTGATGCAGCAGATGTTGTGGTAAATAATATAAAAGAAATTTTAGATATTGATTTTTAAAATTAGTATGTTTTTTATCCAATGATAAATGTGATTATGGGCAATTGGAATAATAGAATCTAGTTATAAATATTTGGTAATTAGTCTTATATCTCAATCGAATGTTAATTGAAGTGAAAAAATGAAAAAATATAGAGTTATATTCCATCTAGATGAAGAAGATTCATTTCGCGTGAACCTGGTTTTAAAAAACATTCAAAATTTGTTAATGGATATCGGTGAGGGGAATCTTGAAATAGAATTACTTACCAATGCAGCAGGTGTAAAAATATTTCTTATTAACTCTAACTACTTAAAATCTATAACTGAATTATTTCAGCAAGGTGTTAAATTTGCCGCATGCTCTAACGCAATCAAGGGATTAAATATAGATCGTGAAAAAATGACAGATAATGTTAAAATAGTGTCATCTGGAATGGGAGAACTGGTAAAAAAGCAATCAGAGGGCTGGGTATATATAAAACCCTGAAGAGATCTGTAATCAATCTTAATCCTTTATTTTTTTAAATAAGAACATTCCCATATAAGCTAAAGAACTCCAAGAAGGAGAAATAAATGTTAATGCTATGGCAACAAGGCAAACTATAGGAAACAACATATACACTTTTATACTATTCCTATAAGATTTTTCAGTTAATTTAACAGTAGTCAAATCATTTTTGAATGCATATCGCCAACTTATAAGAGATAAAATCCCTATACATAACATATTAAAATGGAAAAACAATGTAGCAGCCTGAAATTCACCATATTCCCCCATCAATGATGTTGAAAATGGTACCAGAGCTACAAACATCAACCACATCACATTTATCCATGTAAAAATGCTATTTGACCTTTTTATTCTATGAAACGCTTGATGGTTTATTCGCCAAAAAACCGCCAGTAAAATAAAACTCAACGCATAAACATAGAATTTAGGGATCAAAGAAATTAAATAGTCAATAATAATCAAATTTGTGGTTGGAGAAACTAGTTGAGGCACATCAAGGTTTAACACTAATAAAGTCATAGAAATGGCAAAAATACCGTCCACCAAGGTTTCTATTCGACTGGTGGTCATGAAATTATCTTTTAAATCTTTTTTAGTTTTAGTATCCAACAAATCTCTCCTTAGTTGGGTAATATTAATCTATTAATAATTTACATAAAAAGTATTTAAGTTTATAATTTTAAAGAATAAAAAGCTAAATGCCACTTATAAAATCCAATAAATTAAGTATGAAGCATATACTTTAGATACATGATATATGTTTTAACATACAATAATATATATTTAAAGTATTCATTTTAATAAATAGATTTTTTTATCTATTTTTCTTTTAATTTCCACCCCATCCTTGTCTTATATTAATTAATTTTAATTAAATAGTATACAGATGAATTAATTCCTGTTATTTAATCTGATTTAAGACTTTTTTGCTTTTTAAAACAGATTCATATGAATTAAGCTCTATTATGCCAACTTTAATATTTTTTAATAAGTTTAAATCCATAGAACCATCCCCTAAAGGTAAATGTTGATCTTTTTGCCCGTCATTATCACTTAAATGAAAGTAAATGGTTTTGTTTATATTTAAAAATTCAGAAGGGTCCGATGTAGTATTAGCATGCCCCATATCCACTGTAGCATTGCATCCACATTCTCCCACAATTAATTCATGTTCATGTGCAGAATTAGCAAGATAAACATAACGATTAGGCATATTTTCTATAGAAAAAGATATTCCTCTACTATCAGAATAATCCACACATTCAATAATGTTTTCAATAGACCATTTAATAGCCATCCCTCTTAACCTCTCGTCCTCTCGTCGGATTATACCTGGGTGAGTAGTAATTGCTTTAGCCTCAATTTCAATTGCCAAATCAACTGTTTCTTTCATTTGTTTTTTTGTTTCTTCTCTAATTCCTGGATTAACGCTTGCTGGATTTAAATCAACAGTTGGTGCATGCAAAAAGATATCCATATCATAAGATTCAAATATCTCAAAATTTATGTATTTATCCCCCAGTATGTTACGTGGCCAGTAAGGGCCTTCACAAAGTATTTCCATACATTTAAATCCATCTTGTGTGCCTTTATCCAGCATCATCTCAAAAGAATTCATAAACAGCGCCAGAGTGGAAAATCCATATTTCATATCAATCATTCCATGATACTTTTTTATTTTTTCATATCTTTATTTCAATCCTTATTTTATTTTGCATATTATCTATAAAGGGTTATAATTTTAATAAAAGTTGGGTCTATCTACAAAAAATTTGATAAACAATTATATGTTTAAATATCTAGAAATACTACGAAAACTAATAATCCAAATGGGCCATTTATACTATAAACAATTACAGTGGTAAAGAAGAATGGACTTATTCACCAGGCTACTACTTATTTAACTCACCAATAATTTCTTCTCCTGCTGTTTATTATAAATCAATTTACGTAGGTAGTGATGACGACAATATATACGCACTCAACACGGATAAAAAGACCGGCCCCAACTTCTATATTTACTTACTAACTTGGGCTGCCGTAATAATTTTCATATTTTCTCTGTTACTGATAAAATCTGTAATGAAAAGGCAAAAACAGGAAAAAGAATGAATTAATAAAAAATAAAATTTTCTCATTTTTAATTTATTAAAATATTATTTTTTTAAGAGTTTCTAATCATTTAATTTGAAAAAGCTGTTTTAAAGTTGAATTTAAAATGTTATAATGATACAAAAAATAATATGCAAGAAATCTCAACTAAAAATAAAATATTAAAAAATTTAATTGAAGCCATCAGGCTCAAACAAATATAAATTTTATTCAACTATTCTTAATTTCTTTTCGAAGCTGAATTTCTATAGCCGAAACATTAGTGGCTGTTCCTTCGTTACCAATGATTTCCTCGGTAGATATGTCAATGCTCTGAATTTCTATGTCTGTAATAAACCTATTTCTAACTATTTCAGCAACATCTACTGCTCGACTAATAGCTCTTCCTCTCGCTTTTAATGCGACTTCATCGGTTCCACCATTCATCTGAGTTACAACTGCTAAGACATAGTTCATTACGGGTTTGTTTCCAATGTATACAACATTTTCCTCTGACATCACTTTAACCTCCGAAAGAATGACTATTATTCTTTCAGTACCCCAATATTATATATATTTTATGATGTATGCACCAAAAGAAATGATAATTCTAATAAATTCTCATGAAAGAATTTTTATAATTAATAAGTAAAAAAAATTATTTTAAAGAACTTAAAATAGATTAGTAGTTCTGCTAAGAAAAATGTTATTTATTTAAGAATATCAATTATCTCATCAAAAGATTTATAATCCTTTAAAAATCATGATCCACCCTTCTATTCTTCCATTTGCATCTTTTACAGGATTTAATGTACCTTCAATTAAAATTTGGTTTCCAGCTTTATCTTCAATGATTTCTTGTGAAAAATCTAATGGTCTGGCCATGGATATATCATCAAGTCCCAGCAATCCTAACTGCCCACTTATAGGGTTTAAAACTTCCATTAAATCTATTCCGCGAATATTTTCCTTGGACAATCCAGTTATATCCTCTGCAGGAGTATTAAGAATTTGAACCTTTCTTTCTGAATCTGTGCAGATAATAGCTTCATAAACATTTTTAAAAAGTATTTCCATCCTTTTTTTATTCATCAAAAGATTATATTCCATTTTATGTTTGTATAATACACTTTCAATTGCATTATGTAGTTCAACTTGGTGAGTTTTATTAAAATAATCTAAATCATATTTAATGGTATATGCCTTATTATCATCTCTACTCCAATTTATGTCAGTTTTCATATTTTCGGGAGATATTAAATAAATTACCGGAATTAGAATACTCCCTATTAATTTTAATAATTTTATAATCTCATTTTCATCACTAAGACGAATATCTATGATTAATAAGTCAAAATCAATTTTTTCTGCATTTTTTAGAGCTTCTTCTATGCCTGAAGCCACAGCAGTAATTTCATATCCATGATCTATAATTTTATTCAATATGTCATCAGAGCCAATTTTTTCATTGTTAACTAGCATTATCTGTGCCCTGGTCATTTTTTCACTTCTTTATCCCAATTAATCTCATTTTTTTATAAAAAAAATTAATTAAAAATCTATAGATATTTTTGTTATAACTAATTCATTAATTTCATTGCTGAAAAAATAAAAAATATGAGGTTTAAATAAAAAATAAGTGTCATGATTAATTCAATATGTTATTATCTGACCATTAAAATTTTATTTATGGAATTTAATACTGCTTCCACACTGGCCATGACCACATCTTCTCTTGTGGATCTACCAGTAGCATTATTTCCCTCAGAATCACTCATTACAACAAATACTTCTGCAAGAGCATTAGTTCCACCAGTAATTGCCTCAATGTGATATTCTTTTAGTTCTATATCTTCACTAACCAGACTTTGAATGGCATTAATTGCCGCGTCGACAGGTCCGACTCCTGTTTTAGAAATTGCTTTAATTTCATTATTTATACTAAGCTTTACTGTTGCAGTAGGCATCACATTTTCTCCAGTCATTACAGCAAAGCTTTCAAGTTTAACAATTTCTTCTTTGACCCTGCCCACAACAGTGACCGCGATTGCTCTTAAATCAGCATCAGTGACCATCTTACCTTTATCTCCGAGGTTTTTAATCTGGTCATAAACCGTGCAGAACTGATCTTCATTAAGGTCAATACCATATTCATCCAATTTAGATCTAAGAGCATTAGCACCCGTGTGTTTTCCCAGTACAATTTTACGAGTGTGACCCACCATTTCTGGAGTTATAGGCTCATAAGTTTCTGCATTTTCAAGAATACCGTGTACATGAATCCCTGATTCATGGGCAAACGCATTGTCTCCCACAATGGATTTATTAGGTGGCATTTTAATCCCTGTGATTCTGGAAACAAACTCAGATATGTTAACAAGTTGTTGAGTCTTTATATTAACAGAAATATCATATCGAGCTATTAAAGCCATGGTAACTTCTTCCAAGGCAGCATTTCCTGCTCTTTCTCCAAGACCATTTACAGTAGCGTGTACTTGCTCTGCACCAGCCTCTACAGCTGCCAGAGAATTAGCAACCGCTAATCCAAAATCATCATGACAGTGCACACTGATGGGAGATTTAATATTGTTTTTTAGTTCCTTGATAATCCAGTTCATAGAACGCGGTATCATTACACCTACAGTATCTGGAACATTTATATAATCTACACCTGCTTCATCTACAGCTTGATAAATTTCAGAAAGATAGTCGAATTCTGTCCGAGTCGCATCTTCTGCTGAAAATTCAGCCATGATCCCATGGTCTTTTATGTATTCTACTGCATCAACTGCTTTATTTAATATATCTTCCTTGCTCATTTTGAGTTTGAATTTTCTATGCAAAGGAGATGTTCCAATAAATGTGTGTATATAATCAACGTCAGCATCAATTGCCGCGTCCAAGTCTCTTTTCAAAGTTCTAGCCAAACCACAAACTTGAGCATCAAGTCCAAGAGACAATATTTCACGAGCTGCTTCTTTTTCTCCATCTGAAGCCACCGGAAATCCAACTTCGATTGTTTCAACACCCAGTTGATCCAGTTTCTTAGCTATTCGTATCTTTTCATCAACGGTTAGAGCTACACCTGGAGTTTGTTCACCGTCCCTTAAAGTAGTATCAAATATTACCACTTTTCCCGGTAAATTCATGGTTTTTTTTACTTTTTCAATATACATATACATTCCTCTATGGTTTGGCTAGGTTATAATAGAACTGGTATTATCGACTTAATTTCTATAATAAACTAGATTTAAAGATACTATCATAATGAGTATATCAATTCTGTGTATAATAAAATTATGTTGAAGTCTTAAAAATTATAGTTTTATTGATTATTAATAAAAATTGAAAAAAACTAAATTAATCCTTTTTTTAAACACCCATTATCAAACTTAAAAAGTTTCTAAGGCCTGGTGCCAACCCTAAAATAAATATGCTTAATTTCAATGTGTTTTTTATAGTTTTATCTTCAATAGTAGTGTCGATTATGTA
>JAUXXK010000445.1 GCA_030681145.1 Methanobacteriaceae archaeon
GACAGTTTTATACAAAAATTAGTCCGGGAAAGATATCAACTATTCTTTTTTTGTGATATGGGTAGTGCTTATCTGGATTCTATATCCAGAATTAAGGGAGATGTTATAATTGCTGATCATCATCAACCCATGGATTTTGAAATAAATAGCAATATAACACATGTTAATCCCCATTTATTCGGTGTGGACGGTAGTAGAGAAGTCAGTGCCTCAGGAGTAACTTATTTGAGTGTAAGAGGTATGGATAAACAATCTTTAGCAGGAATGGCCTTAGCTGGTGCTTTTGGTGATATGCAATATTACGATGGTTTTTTGGGAATTAATAAGTTTATTATGGAAGAAGGCTTGAAACATGGTTCAGTAGAAGTACACCAAGACCTGAAAATCGCCTCCAAAAATGAGGAGCCGTTATATAAATCGCTGGCTTACACATTTAATCCCGTGCTTCCAGGATTATCAGGAGATCTGGAAAAATCAATGGAATTTCTGGAAAAAATGGGGATTTCATATGGAATCAAATTTTCAGATTTAGGTTCTGAAGAGAAAGATATTCTAAAAGATGAATTGATACATATAAATCCTGAAATTTTCTCAGATTCCTACAGTAATCCTAAAGAATCACCATCTTTGAGAAATATTGAAGATTATTCCCGTATTTTAGATGCTTGTGGTAAAAATAAAAAATATGGGCTTGGGCTGAGCATATGTCTAGGTGAAAAAAATGATGCATTGGAAGTAGCACTTGATCTTCAGAGAAAATATCGGCAGAATCTGGTTGATGGTTTAAACTGGATAAAAAGAGAAGGATCCATCGAAATGGAAAATATTCAGTATCTTTACGCTGATAAAAAGCCTCGAAAAAGTATTATGGGGACTATTTCCAGTATAGCTCTTTCTATGGAAACTTTAAACCCATCCCTTCCACTTTTAGCCTTTTCAAGAATGGATAACATGGTAAAAATATCAAGTAGAACCACTAGCATTATGGTTAAAAAAGGTGTGGATTTAGGAAAGGCTCTTAAAGACGCTTCTAGTAGTTTTGGTGGAACTGGTGGAGGTCATGACATAGCAGCAGGTGCTATGATTTCATATAAAGAAATGGATAAT
>JAUXXK010000451.1 GCA_030681145.1 Methanobacteriaceae archaeon
GAAATGATATGACCCTCATCTTCAAATCTAATCCAAAATATAATATATCCTAATATTATATTATCTTGCTGAGCCACTAAAAATCCCGCACCAAGATTGAAAATATCTTTTAAAATATTGGGAGGATATGGTTCATCGAAAGACATTACCTCGATCTCTACGACCCTTTTAAGATCTGAAAGTCTGAATTCCCTTATAATCATTTCTATCTCCGGTGATAGCGTGTGGAAAGACCTTGCATCATACATTATAAAACAGTGCCCTCCTTCTGCCAAAATAGTAGAAGTGGGTGCAGGCAAATTTTTGGAAGTTGGCAACAAACTGCAAAAACATTCTAAAATGAATGTAATTTTAACTGATATTAAACCTTCCCATGAAGGAGTAGTAACAGATGACATCACCCAGCCCAACTTAAAAATTTATGAAGGGGCTTGTATTATTTATGCAATAAGACCACCCATGGAACTGCACCAGTCCCTGATGAATATATCCATTAAAGTTGGAGCAACCCTAATAATCAAACCATTGGCAGGGGATGATATTAACACCAAACAGAACATGAGGCTGGTTAATTATGAAAGGGTATTTTTTTATGTGTATCCTTAAATTAATTAATTTAAAATATTTTTTTAGGGTGTTAAATAATTAATAAAATTTTATCTTTTATAGGATTAAATATATCTATATATTAATTATTTATTGTAATTGTATAAAATCTGAAAATGTACATAGTAAAAAAATATTAAATGAAGTTAAAATATTATTATCCGTAATAAATAATATTAAGATAAAATAAAAATCTAATAAAAATCATGATAATTATTATGAATTATCAAATTATCCCGAAAAAAAAGAGTGTTTGTTATGAAATGGGGAAAAAAAAGCGTTAAAGATACATTAAAAGAACTTAATACCAGTGAAAAAGGTTTAAGTAGTGCTGAAGTTCAAAAAAGGATCCAAAAATACGGTTTAAACGAGCTAGTTGAAGAAAAAAAAGATGGACCTGTAAAAAAGTTCTTGATGCAGTTTATGGATATTTTAATCATTTTATTATTAGTAGCAGCCGTAGCTGCTTATTTTGTAGGAGACGCCATTGATACTGCGGTTATACTATTAGTAGTTATTTTAAATGCTACTGTAGGATTCATACAGGAAAATAAAGCAGAAAAAGCAATGGAAAAACTAAAAAATCTCATATCAAGTGAAGCAGTAGTTATCAGAGATAGTAAAACTGAAAAAATACCCTCCTCCCAATTAACCCTAGGTGATGTGGTAGTTTTAGAAGAAGGAGACAAAGTACCTGCAGATATAATATTAATTGAAAGTTATAATCTTAGAATTGATGAATCATCACTAACCGGAGAGTCCCTACCTGTTTCCAAAACCGAAAACAATGAAAATGCTGAAAGTGACAGAGAAACTATAGCTTACATGGATTCAGATATTATATCTGGAAGAGGTATCGGCATAGCTGTGGAAATTGGAATGAATACTTCAATAGGAAAAATCGCCGAAATGTTACAGATTGAAGATACCGCAACCCCATTGCAGGAAAAAATTTCCAGCTTGGGAAAAATGCTTGGAATTATTGCCATCGTGGTTTGTACAGGAGTATTTATACTTCAACTGGCACAAGGAATTCCTCTGGTGGAGACTTTTTTAACTGCAGTTTCCCTAGCAGTAGCTGCAGTTCCAGAAGGATTACCTGCAATTTTAACCCTTACTCTGGCTTTAGGAATGCAAAGAATGGCTAAAACCAATGCCGTTGTTAGAAAACTGTTAGCAGTAGAAACTTTGGGATCATGTACTGTAATTTGTACGGATAAAACAGGGACATTAACTATGAACAAGATGGCAGTGAGAGACGCCCGCCTAAGTTCATCAGAACGAGCACTAGAAATTTGCGCACTATGTAACAATGCCAGTTTATCTAATAATAAAGTAATTGGAGATCCTACGGACGGGGCCTTGCTTCTTTATGCTGAAGAAGAGGATTATTCTAGGGAAGAACTGGAAAAAAAATATCCTCGAATAATGGAAATTCCATTAGATAGTACTCGTAAAAGAATGAGTACCTTAAATAAAAAAGGAGAAAATATATTTCTTTACACTAAAGGGGCTCCGGAAATCGTTTTAAACGAATGTGAATACATCGAAGAAGATGGAGTAATTAAAGAAATAACAGATACAGATAAAGAAAAACTTCAAAAAACTCTAAAAGAAATGACTGGGTCTGCTTTAAGAGTTTTAGGGCTGGCATACCGTAAAATAGATTCAGAAGAAAATTTAGATAATAATGATGCTCTAGAAACCAACCTGATCTTTGTTGGACTAGTTGGGATGATGGATCCTCCACGAAAAGAAGCAGCAAATGCTGTGATTAAATGTAAAAAAGCAGGAATTAATGTAGTAATGATTACCGGAGACCATAGAGATACTGCAGCCGCTATTGCTCAGGAAATCGGAATTTTAACTGATGGTAAAATTTTAACGGGAAACGAGTTAAAAGAATTGTCCGATGATGAATTTGCAAAAATAGTGGAAAAAGTGCAAGTTTACGCTCGTGTATTCCCAGAACAAAAGGTGCGAATCGTAGAAGCCCTTCAAAATAAAGATAATGTTGTTTCCATGACTGGTGATGGTGTTAATGATGCTCCAGCTCTGAAAAAAGCATCTATTGGTGTTTCAATGGGGATTACAGGAACTGATGTAGCCAAAGAATCTTCAGACATGATATTGCAGGATGATAACTTTGCCACTATTGTCAATGCCATAGAAGAAGGGCGGACAATATTCGACAATATTAGGCGTTTTGTAAAATTTCAGCTTTCTACAAATGTAGGAGCAATTATAACCATTGTAGGTGCATCTATAATGAGTTTACCAATACCTTTTAACCCAATACAAATTTTATGGATCAATATAATCATGGACGGCCCTCCTGCCCAATCTTTAGGTGTTGAACCAGCTGAAAAGGGAATAATGCAAAGAAAACCGAAAAAAGAAAATATTCTACCCAAAAAAGTTATGATAAGAATTATTATAGCTGGGTTAGTTATGGCCATAGGGACTTTGGGTCTTTACTTATACGTATTATCTTTAGGAGAAAGCACAATTAAAGCCACTACCATAGCTTTTACTGTGTTTGTAATGTTCCAAATATTTAACGTGTTTAATTGCAAGTCCCAAACAGGTTTTTCTAATAGATTCTTGTTTATTGCAGTAGCTGCTTCATTCATCCTGCAGCTAATGGTAATTTACTTGCCCATACTACAAGGGATATTCAAAACCACATACATTAATGGTATGGACTGGATTTTGATATTCTTAGTAGCTAGTATAATTTTAATCAGTGAAAAACTGGTTTCGAGGTTAGATTGATGAATATACTTGTGATGGCTGGCACTAAAGACGCCGTGAATATCATTAAAATGCTCTCTAAAAGTGAAAATGAATATTCACATCACAATAATTCTTTAAATATTTTAGCTACAACCACCACCCCATATGGTGCCGATCTGGCTAAAAATGCAGGAGCTTCTGAAGTAATATCTCAACCAATGCCTCAAGAAGAACTCGAAGATTTAATAGAAAAAAGAGATATTGGTATTTTAATAGATGCCACCCACCCATTTGCAGCTAAAGCCACCGAAAATGCTATTGGTGCCAAAAATAAATGTTCAATTAAATATATACGCTATGAGAGACCCTCCATTGATTTTTCCAGCGCAAAAGGAATTCATAGGGCAATTTCTTTTGAAGAAGCCGGAAAAATTGCTTGTAAAATTTTAAAAAAAAATAAAAATGTTCTGCACCTAGCGGGAGTTTCAACCATAAAACAAGTTTTAAAGTATGTGCCCAGAGAACATTTGGTGGTTCGGATCCTTCCCAATACTACTTCTATTAAAAAATGCGATAAAATTGGATTATTAGGTTCAAATATAATAGCAATGCAAGGTGTGTTCTCTATTGAATTAAACCAAGCCATAATGAATGAATATGATGCAGGAGTAATCATAAGTAAAGAAAGTGGAAAAACAGGAGGGGTTCTTGAAAAAGTAGATGCAGCCCTGAAACTGGGTTTGGATGTGGTATTGGTGATTCGACCCGAAATTAAAGAACTTAATAATGAAATCGTAGTTAATAATCTTAAAGAACTTGATAAACTTTTAAAATCAATTTTTATTCAAAATAAATAACTTCTCTTTTTAATAAATTTATTCTATTAAATTTAGCAACATTTTATTAATAAACGGATATTAATCAATAAAGTAAATTAGTCTGAAGTAGACTAAATTAAAAATAATTTTTTATAGTCCGTCAAAAAGATAGACTTCTACTTCAGTTTCTTCATTCAAAATTTCGACATTTTTAGGAATTTTAATATATCCTTGAGCCTGTGCAAGTGCCGCAATGGCGCCTGAATCCTTAAAAATGGGATAAACTTGTTCATCAATTATTTTTACTAGTGCATAGTGTAGTCTTCCTTTAGATGAAAAAAATCTTTCTTTAAGTGGATATTTGACGGTTTTAATAGAATTATTAAATGCTTTACCACTTAAAATGCGAATATATGGTGCTAAAAATATTTGAAATATCATTAAAGCAGCAACAGGATACCCTGGAAGGCCAATGATAATTTTTTCATTTATTTTACCCACTATGGTGGGTTTTCCCGGTTTAACTGATATCCCATGAACCAAAACCTCCCCCATATCTTTAATAACGTCTTTTAATACATCTCCAGTTCCAGCAGATGTACTTCCCGAGGTTAAAACAATATCAGACTGATTTATGGCATCTTTCATAATATCGGATAAACCATCATAATCATCAGGAACCACCCCTAACCATAATGGTAGTGCCCCACATGCTATAACCGCGCTACGCAATGAGTATGAATTAACATCATAAATTTGACCATATTCCAAATCTTGACCAGAATTAACCAGCTCTTTTCCAGTAGAGATAATGGCCACCTTAATTTTTTCTTGTACCGGTATTTTTTTTAAACCCATTGCACTTAAAGCCCCAATCTTATCTGAAGTTATAAAAGTACCTTTTGAAAGAAGACGATCCCCTTGTTTTATGTCACTCCCCTGTTTAGTTATAAACTGACCCGGAGCTGCAGGCCGATAAATTTCAATTTTTTTGCCCCTAGTTTCCGTGTACTCAACCATAACCACACCACTGGCCCCCTCAGGTATAGGGGCTCCAGTATTAATCAATGAACAGTAGCCAGGTTTAATTTTCTTTTGAGGTCTTTGACCTGCATCAATATGTTCTAAAAGATCTAAAATAACAGATTCTTCTTCAGTAGCACCAAAAGTATCTGGTGCATGTACCGCAAAACCATCTTTAGATGCCCTGTCAAAAGGAGGTAAATCCATGGTTGCGTTGATATTTTCTGCTAGCACTCTGTGATTAGCACATTCTAACTCAACATTTTCTGATTTATGATTAGAATAAAGATCATTAAAAAGATCTTTTAAAATTTTTTCAACTTCTGAAACTTCAATTATCTTTAAAAACTTATTTAACATATAGATATGCCCTCTTTAGAATTAGTTAATACCATTATTTAATGGGAATAATATTATGACTCAATTAAAACATCAAATACATGAATGGATTTATATAACCTAACTTATTATCATCACTAATTAATTTAAATTTTATAAATCATTATATAAAGGTTGATAACTTAATTTATATTAATATTTAAATTTAAATCTGATTCTCAAAAAAAGATTTATAAAAATTTAGATTTACAGTTTCATTTAGGAGGAGAGTATTTGAGTAGAGGATATGAACCACAAGAAGTTAGAAGAGTAAGAACTCCACGAAGAGGCGAAATTCCAGCATTAGTAGAACAGATATTAGGTCATGGTAAATTAAGAGTTCGTTGTACTGATGGAAAAGTCCGACTGGGAAGAATTCCCGGTAAAATGAAAAAACGGATTTGGATAAGAGAAGGTGACGTTGTTCTTGTAAAGCCATGGGAATTCCAGAGCGATGAAAAAGCCGATATAGTTTGGAGATATACTCGAACTGAAGCTAACTGGCTTGAAAAAAGAGGCTATTTAAACCTCTAATTAAAAATTAGTTTGATGGAATTTAGGGCGTGTCCCTAAAACCATTATATCCAAATTAAATCACTGCAGCATACTAAATGCAGTTTATTACTTTTAATTATCATAAGTAATTTTATCATTTATATACATCTTAAATTAATCTATATTCTTTTAAAGAATTATATTTTAAGATATTAATAAAATTTAAATTTATAAGGCTGATTTAATGGATCCTAAAGTCTCTAAAGCTGATGCCGACCTACGGAAAATGCTTGCTGAGAAGCGAATAAAAAGTGTGGAAGACCGACGAGTGGGAAGTGAGGTCTTTGATCAAAAAACACTTAAAACTCTGTATAAGCTTGCTAACAGCAACTATATTAATATATTAAACGGAGCTATAAGCACCGGTAAAGAGGCTAATGTATTTAAAGGAATCCATGAAGACGGCCATATAGTGGCGGTTAAAATATACCGTATTGCCACATCTGATTTTAAAAAAATGCAGTATTATATTCAAGGTGATCCCCGTTTCCGTGTTAGAACTACTAATAAAAGGCATTTAGTTGATGATTGGGTTAATAAAGAATTTAGAAACCTTAATCGTTGTCTTGAAGCCAACATGGATGTTCCTAAACCTGTTGTTGTCAAGAATAACGTTTTAATAATGGAATTTATTGGAGATGAAGATGGGAATCCCGCCCCCACTTTGAAAGACCATGGCCCTGAAGACCCAGAAGCTATGCTGGAAATATTGATTGAAGCTATGAAAAAAATGTATCAGGATGCCCAGTTGGTGCACGGCGACCTATCAGTATTCAATATTCTCAATCACCATGAAAAACCAGTTATCATAGATGTTTCACAGTCCATGGTAGTTGATCACCCCATATCCATGGAACTTCTGGAAAGAGATATAGAAAATTTGCTGAGAGATTTCAAGAAATTTGGTGTCTCTGCATCCTCAGAAGATGTTAAAAAGGAAATTACTGGGAAGATTGAATCAAATAGCAGTATCTTAAAACGGTAATGATTTTTATGATCAAAATGATAAAACTAATTAATAATAGATATGTATCAAAAATATTTATGGAATTAATTTAATAATTATCTCTCAGAGTGATTTAAATTCTAAAATAATATTAAAAATGTCTTAATTATTAATTTACGATAATTCAAAAAGAATAAAACTGAAAAACTAATAACACATGACGAGGTGAAATTATGCCCACCACTGAATATCTCAAAATACCCCGTGAGAGAGTAGGGGTTTTAATTGGAAAGAAAGGAGAAGTAAAACAAAATATTGAAAAATTGACTCATACCCAGCTTGAAATAGATAGTGAAGCAGGTACTGTAGTTATTAACCCCCAAGAAGACCTTGAAGACCCATTATTACCATGGAAAACAAGAAGTATAGTGAAAGCCGTTGGTAGAGGATTCAACCCTGAAATTGCCCTTAGATTATTGGATGATGATGTTTCTTTGGACATAATAAAGCTAACAGAGTATGTGGGTAAATCAAAAAAAGCCCTTGCTAGGCAAAAAGGCCGTATAATTGGCCGAGATGGCATAACCCGTCAAATAATATACGAAATGACATCCGTGGATATGTCAGTTTATGGAAAAACCGTTTCCATAATTGGAGATCTTGACAATATATTGATTGCAAAAGAAGCTGTGGAAATGATATTAAACGGTTCCAGACACAAGTCAGTTTATGGTTTCCTTGAAAAGAAGAAGCAAGACATGAAACTGAAACATTTTCAAGACACCATTAATTTAAAATAAATATTTATAGTAGAACTAATTTAATTTCATTGTTCTACCATAATTTTATTCATAGATTGAAAAATTAACATTTTTTTGACCATTTGGTATATATGTACAAATAGAATAATATATATTATACATTTTGGAATAAAATTTTTTGTTATTCAGAAAATAATTAAAAAATAATATGAAGTATTAACAAAATATTAATACTTAAAATTGTAATAATATTACTTGCAATTAGATCAGTTTTAATTATATAAAATTATATTAAAATAAAATCAATTTAAAGGAGGGTAATTTTGGAGATACAAGCTGGGGAACTCTTTGAAGAGTTTCAAGAATTAACTGCATCTGAATTTTTCCGAAAAAATAAACAGATGCTTGGATTTTCAGGTAAAATCAGATCTCTTACCATTGTTTTTCACGAATTAATAACCAACAGTTTTGATGCCGCAGAAGAAGCAGGAATGCTTCCTGAAATAAAAATAGATCTTAAAAGACTGGATAAAGATCACTATATTCTACGACACACCGATAATGGGCCGGGGATACCCGAAAACTTTGTTACAAAGGTATTTTGTACCATGTTTGCTGGTTCTAAGTTTAGGAATATTCAATCACGGGGGCAACAAGGTTTAGGTTGCAGTGGATGTGTTTTACTATCCCAGATGACCACAGGTAAACCCGCCAAAATCATTTCAGGTTACAAAGAAAAAGGAGAACTCAAAGGAGTTCAAATGACCCTGAAAATGGATGTTAAGAAAAATCAGGGATTAGTGCTTGATAAAAAAGTAGTAGAAGTAAAACATACTGGTGTTTGTTTAGAATTACACTTTAAAGATGTTTCTTATTCACTATCAGAACAGGGCGCTTTTGAATATATAAGAAGAACAATGATTGCCAATCCTCATGCAAAAATTGTGTTCAGAGACCCTACCGGTCATAAATATATATTCAAACGGGCATCTGATGTTATTCCACCATTACCCAAAGAGGTACTGCCTCACCCTCGTGGTGTAACTGCAGATGATTTGATTTTCATGGCAAAACACACCGATAAGCGTCGTTTTAGAAGTTTACTCACCAGCTCTCTCTCCAGAATGTCCACAAAGCGAGTGAATGAAATCCAGAAATTGACAGGTATTGACCTTAATAAAAGGCCAAAAGATATGAAATGGGAAGAAGCGGAGCAAATAGTGGATCTTTTTGCTAAAATGGATTTCATGGCACCCCCAACCTCAGGATTAATACCTATTGGTGAAGCACAAATTGAAAAAGGTATTGTGGGAATTTTAAATCCCGAATTTGTATCAGCCATCAGCAGAAAACCAGTTACTTATCGTGGAGGTGTTGCGTTCATCATAGAAGCAGGAATTGCCTATGGTGGAGACTCCGGAAGAATGGTTGGAGATCAAAGAAAAGCAGAAATCATGCGATTTGCTAACAGAGTGCCATTAACCTTTGATCAAGGAAGTTGTGCCATAACTGAAGGTTTAAAGAGTATTGATTGGAAGCGATATGGAATCCGAGATATGGAAAGTGCACCTATAACCATATTTGTTAATATTGTTTCAACCCAAGTACCTTATTTGTCCACAGGCAAACAAAGTGTAGCCCCAGAGCCGGAAATTTTACATGAAGTCCGTCAAACCGCTATGACTGTAGCTAGGAAGCTACAAAAGTATTTAAGGGCTAAAAAAGCGGAAAAAGAAGAAGCTATGCGTTCCAAGATTTTTGAAGAGTATGTTCCTGTTATTTTAAAAGAAGCAGCTTTGCTTGCAGAAACAGATGTACCAGAATACCAACCAGTTCTAGCAAAAGTTACACGCCGAGCACTGGCAGAATTATTGGGGGAACCCATAGATGAAGACTAGGAAAGAAATCACTATCAATAAGCTTAAAGGTTTGGGACAAACTATTGTGGAAGATGTGACTCAAAACAAAGTCCCTTCACTTAACGTGCCATCAAGAGGTACATCTAACATAGTTTACGACGAAAACAAAAGACACTACGTACTAGGAGAACGTTATGGTAAACGTTCTCTGGGAAATGTTAAGCAAATAAAAAAAATTGGGCAAATGGTTTACATGGCCAATTTTTGTAAACAGCTAGTGGAAAGAGAAAAAACAGCTACTCTAAGGGAGCTTTATTACGTTTCTGAAGGATGGGATGTTGAATTTGGAACCCAGGACGAATCTAACATTGTAGGTGAGGATCTGGAAGTGACATTAGGGATGACCAGAGAAGATTTAGGATTAATGCCAGAAGAAGATGGGGCATCTGTTTATGGAGATTTAACTATAAAAGAAGATGATCTTGAAATCAATGCCCTTAGATCCGGAAAATCAGGTTATACTATTTCTCCCACCATAAATGAAGTAGAATTTGTTGACCATGACGTAAAAAGAGTTATTGCAGTGGAAACCATGGGTATGTTCCACAGAATGGTTCAAGAAAGCGCTTACAAAAAATTCGATACATTGATTGTGGGGTTAAAGGGTCAGGCCGCCAGGGCGACCCGAAGATTCCTTAAAAGAGTAAATGATGAGTTAAACCTTCCTGTTTATATTTGTAACGACGGAGACCCTTGGGGATTCCACATTGCCCAGGTTATTATTTCTGGAAGTGCTAAATTAGCTCACGTAAACCATGACTTGGCTACACCTGATGCAAAGTTCCTAGGAGTTACTGCAAGTGACATTATTAACTATGACCTTCCTACAGATCCCTTAAAGGACATAGATGTTCTACGTTTAAAAGAGCTTCTTAAAGATCCCCGTTATCGAGATGAAGCTTGGAAAACAGAAATTAAGAAAATGCTTAAAATCGGGAAAAAAGCAGAACAGCAGTCTTTTTCTAAATATGGGTTAGAATACGTTGTAGATACATATTTCCCTGAAAAATTGGAAAAGTTAGAATAATCCCGGAGTACTTAATTAATTTTTGGCCTTAAAGGCCTAAATTTTTCTTTTTACTAATTTTTTAAAAATCATTTTTAATTTTAAATCAATTTCACAAACTTCAGTAAATAAATAAAAATTAAAGTAAATATAATTTTGGGCTTACAAATAAAATAATTGAAGCCAAATATTGGGCCTTTTTATTAAGATAATTCGTGTTTTTGAGGGCGTATTTGAGATGAAAAATCTCATTATTTCCAAAAAACTTATTTAGAAAATCTATTATCCAAATCGGTTTTTATTGTTTTCTATTTATGAAAAGACAAAATTGTTGAATTTGCGTCTTAGTAGTATTATTCAAAAAACTCTATAATTTATATTTTTGGCCTAGAATTGAAGCAAATTTCTAAGAAAGGTATTGTTGTGTGATTAATCTTAGCTTGAGTAATTATAGGTAAGAAACAGCTTTGAATAAGTTTTGTACAAGTTAAAAAAGTAGATAAATCACAATAGGCTTTTACCGTTCAATTGGTTCCAGGAAGATAAGTATTCTATTTTTAATATCTACTCCATAAATGATTGTAAAAATAAACAAAAATAACAATAATCAATCCCTTGGTTTTTTTATTTTTTTTTATGCATTGAAATTTAAATTAAGAGTATTTAGTGTAACAAAAAAAAATTAAAAAAGTTTATAAAAGTTGCTATATAAGATAATCTTATAAAAACTTAATCAAGCAAAATTACAGGTGTATTTTAAAAACAAAATCAATTTATATAAATGAAGAAAGTCCCTTAAAGTCGATAAGGTACTTAAATATATGATATTTTCATGATTTATTTCAATTAAATAATGCTTAAAATTAATTTTCTTATATGGGAGGTCAATTAAATGAGATCTATAGTAGTAAATGGATATGGAACCATAGGAAAACGAGTTGCTGATGCAATTTCTGCTCAGGATGACATGAAAGTTGTGGGAGTGTCTAAAACTAAGCCAGATTTTGAGGCCAGGATGGCTGTAGAAAAAGGTTATGATCTTTACATTAGTATTCCCGAAAGGGAAAAGTTATTCCATGAAGCAGGAATCGAAATAAGCGGAACTGTAGATGAAATGTTGGATGAAGCAGAGCTAGTCGTAGACTGTACACCCGGAGGTATTGGAGCCAAAAATCTAGAAAAATACAAAGAAATAGGATTAAAAGCAATCTTTCAGGGTGGAGAAAAGCATGATACCATTGGATTATCCTTCAATTCATTTTCCAACTACGAAGATTCATTTGGTAAGGACTACACAAGAGTAGTTTCTTGTAACACTACCGGACTCACACGGACTTTAAAACCTATCCATGACCTCTGTGGGATTAAAAAGGTTAGAGCAGTAATGGTGAGACGTGGAGGAGATCCTTCACAAACAAACAAAGGACCTATCAACGCAGTAGTTCCTAATCCACCAACAGTACCATCTCACCACGGACCTGACCTTAAAACCGTTATGTATGGAGTTAATATTAATACTGTGGCCTTACTGGTACCTACCACATTAATGCATCAACACAATCTCATGGTAGAATTGGAAAACCCTGTGGAAGTTGAAGAAATCACTGCAAAACTGGATGCCACTCCACGCGTACTTCTAGTTAAAGCCAGTGAAGGTATTGGGTCCACTGCCGAAATAATGGAATATGCAAAAGAGTTAGGGCGATCCAGAAATGATTTGTTTGAGATTCCGGTTTGGCAGGAATCCTTGAATGTCGTTGATGGTGAATTGTACTACATGCAGGCCGTACATCAGGAATCAGATGTTGTTCCAGAAAATGTAGACGCAATACGGGCCATGCTGGAAATGGAAGAAGATAACAATAAATCTATTGAAAAAACAAATAAAGCTATGGGTATTTTATAATTTATCCATTCATTTTTTTTATTTTTTAACCACGTATTAATTATAATTATTAACATTTAATCTAATGATTTTAAAAGAAGTGGTATTTACCATAAGTAATATTGAAGAAGATTTATCTTCTTATGATTACCCAGTTATTTACAAACTTTTAATTTTCAATTTGGTTTTAAAGAATTTCATTAATTTTGATTGATTTTTAATTTCAGGTAAGTTTTCATAACCACAATTTGGACATTTTATTTTTCTACAATTGCATGATGGACATCCAACACATATTTCAGATTTAATTTTTTCATCAAAAGAATGCCCACAAATTTTACATATCATTATTACCACCACATGATTTCTATTTTTTCAACAACAATTTCAATCCCCGAATTTAATTAATTTTCAAATTTTACTGAAACAATGAATTTATTAATTTCACATAAAGAAAAAAATAATTAAGGAATATATTATTTATAGTAACAAAAATGAAATCATGAAAAGATAGATGATTGATTAAATAAAGATTAATTATCATCTAATTCGCTATTTTCAGAAGGATAGTCATCTTTGTCCATATAAACATTATTTAAGTTTTTAATTCCAATTATACCACTTTTAGTAGTCATTTTTTTACACCTCCTTAAGATTTCATCATGCTTCAGTATCATTTTAAGCGAATCCTAAAAGAGATCCTCCTTGATAAATGATAAATGAAACAGCCCAAGCAACCACTGTAGTATACAAAATAGTGAATATGGGCCATTTCCAGGAATTAGTTTCTCTTTTTATAGTGGCAACCGTAGCAAAGCAGGGTATGTAAAGCAGTACAAATGCCATAAACGAATATGCCGCAAGAGGACTAAACGTATCGTGCAAAGCCATCATAATGCCCCCTCCATCTTCGCCCACACCATAGATTGTTCCGAAGGTACTAACCACCACTTCTTTAGCCAGAACACCAAATAATAAGGACACAGCAGGTTGCCATTCTCCAAATCCAAGAGGCGCGAATACAGGAGCTATTGCAGTTCCCAATTGCCCCGTAACACTAGCCTGGGATGCATATTCAACACCCATTGGTAAACTACTCAATACCCATATCACAACCGATAAAGCGAATATAATAGTACCTGCTTTTTTAATGAATAGATAACCTCGCTCCCAAGTATGTATCAAGGCACCTTTAATAGTAGGTCTTCTATAAGGTGGCAATTCCATGACAAAAGGTGCAGACATGCCTTTAAAAATAGTTTTTTTGAATATTAATGCCATTAAAATTGCCACAATCATTCCTAATATATAGATTGAAAATATAACCCATCCCTGATATGCTGTGAAAAATGCCGCGGCAAAAAGGGCGTAAACTGGTAATCTGGCACTGCAAGACATAAAAGGAACAATTAACATAGTTAATAATCTATCCTTTTCATTTTCTAAAGTCCTTGTGGCCATTATACCTGGAACACAGCATCCAAATCCTAATATCATAGGTATAAATGATTTTCCATGAAGGCCAACAATTTTATGCATGAATTTATCCATCACAAATGCAGCTCTAGCCAGATAACCGCTATCTTCCAGTAAACTTAACATCAAAAACAGGAGGAAGATTATGGGCACAAATACCAGTACTCCACCAACACCACCGATGATACCATCAACTATTAAGGATGAAAACCAGTTTGTTCCCATAATACCTGCTATGGTTTCTCCTAACCAGCCAAAAAACGTTTCTACAATCTCTTGAAATGGCGCACCAACTGTGAAAGTTATCTGAAAGGTTAACCACATTATAAGTAAGAAAATAGGAATTCCTAAGTATCTATTAGTTACAACTCGATCTATATACTCCGATCTGGTAATTTTGTCGATTTTTGGTTTTTTAACTGATTCTTTAATCAAACCGGCAATGAATCCATAACGAGCATCAGCCAGGGCTTCATCAGCATCTTCACCAAAAACCTCCATTAAATGCTTTTGAATTCTTTTAACATCAGATAGAATATTAGGACCATTTAAGGTTTTTTCAACCGTTTCTATGATTATTTTATCATTTTCGAGTAATTTTATAGCCATCCAACTGGATGGTGCTCCAGATAAAGTATTTTCCTCAACAATTTCTTGAAGTTGTTGTATATGTTCAGATAACTCTTTTCCATAATTCAATCTATTACTAACATCATTAGGTTTTTTTGAAACTTTCACTATGGCATTTAATAGATCTTCACGGCCGGTTTTATCAGAAGCCTCAATTTTAACTACAGGTATGCCTAATAATTGATATAATGTGTTGGATTTTATTTCTAATTCTTTTTCACTGGCAAATTTATTCATGTTAAGTGCCAGTACTATATTTGCCCCTAATTCCATCATTTGAACTGTTAAATATAGATTTCGTTCCAGATTAGCAGCATCAATAACATTAACAATCACATCTGGTTTCTCATCAACTATATAATCTCTGGAAACGATTTCTTCAATAGAATATGCACTTAAACTATAATTTCCAGGAAGATCAACCACTTCAATTTCATAGTCACCATATCGAAAAGCACCCTCCTTTTTTTCAACTGTTTTACCGGGCCAGTTACCTACATGCTGGCGCATACCAGTTAGCTGATTAAAAAGCGTACTTTTTCCCACATTAGGGTTACCAGCTAAAGCTATTTTGATTTTTTCCATTATTGTACTCCCTTTTGTTGTTTTGGATTTAAAGTAAGGATAATCATTTTACATTCACTTCAATATTTTTAGCTTCTTCTTTCCGTAAGGAAATAGAATAGCCCTTAATTCTTATTTCAACCGGATCACCTAACGGGGCAACTCTTCTAAGTTCTATATCCGCCCCTTTAACAAAGCCCATCCCCATTAAATATCTTTTCAGGTCACCCTTACCCTTAAAAGACACTATAATTCCCCGCTGTCCTGCTTTAAGTTCATTTAATTTTTTTATCATTTTTTTTACACCGCTTTATATTATGAAAATTCCTGTTTTTCTATTAAAAATTAGACAATTCATAAATCACAAATTATAGTTTGAATAGCAGTATTCATGTCTTCTGGACGAATTATGTTTTTTCCATTTCTGGCGGCTTCCCTGGACGCTTCTTCTGCAACCATATGGCCTAGATCATCAAGAAATTCTTGAAGATTTTCAACCGCCATCCGATTAGTTTTGGCCACGCGCTCCCTATTTAAAATACTCAGTTCCATGTTAGCATGCGTTTTTACAATTTTTACAACAGGAGTGTATGGTATATCCATTTTTTTGTAGTTTATGTCATTCATTGTTCCACCAATAACAGACTATATATAATTTAAATTTAGGCATGCCTAAACTTTCATTAATTTAAGTGGATTATCATCATATTTAAAATTTTAGGTTTGCCTAAAAATTATTTAGGTAAGCAAAAAAAGAAAAATAATATTAAAAATATCATCAAACTAGAGCCATATAATAAAAAATAAATTTTATTATAAATGAATTATTCCAAAAGAATATATGTATTTAATACTATAATGATTCTATTAGAGTTCAATAATTAATTTCATAATAACAAAATAAATTTTTAGAATTATTTTTATTAATTTTTTTTAAATTTAAGGTGATGCCGTGAAATTTAATAATATAGTTTATGATACACATATAACAGAAAGTAAATTACCAATTTCATCTAATGATCCTGAAAAAGAAGCTAAAGTGGTTGTTTTACAGCCAATAGGTTATCCTTTCATCTGTAATTTAGTAGAAACTCCTAAAATAGAGGTATTCGATAAAGAACTGTTTGAATTATATGCTCAGGAACAATGGGAAGGATTTACTGCTAAAGAAGGATCCTATTTGTTTGATCAGAAGTTACTTCCAGATTATGCATTTAAAGTAATAAAAGCCCATCCTAATGATTCAAAAATTACATCAAATACATCAATACTCCTAGTTGAAATAATTAAAGAATCAGATGACTTTCAGAAGATAGAAACTAGTTTAAAAATTGAAGATGTTGTCGGTCAGGAACAGGCCAAAGTAAAATGTAAAATCATAATGAAGTACCTCCAGGACCCAGAAAAATTCAAGGAATGGGCTCCTAAAAATGTGCTCTTTTACGGAACTCCCGGTACTGGTAAGACAATGCTGGCTAAATCATTATCCAATGAACTTAAAGTTCCCCTTTATCTTATAAAGGCCACAACCCTCATAGGGGATCACGTGGGAGATGGTGCCCGGCAAATACATGAATTATATAATCTTGCCTCAAATAATGCTCCTTCAGTAATATTTATTGATGAAATTGACGCAGTTGGTCTTGATAGAAAATACCAATCTCTCAGAGGAGATGTTTCCGAAGTAGTTAATTCCCTTTTAACCGAAATGGACGGTATAAAACAGAATTATGGAGTGGTAACTATAGGGGCTACTAACAACCCATCCATTTTAGATTATGCTATCCGAAGTCGTTTTGAAGAAGAAATAGAATTTAAATTGCCAGAAGAGAGTGAAAGAAAGCACATAATTGAGAATAATGTTAGCTCAATGCCTCTGGAGGTAAAAGTTTCTGTGGAAAAGCTAGCTCAGATGTCTAAAGGAATGTCTGGAAGAGATATAAAAGAAAAATTGTTAAAAAATTCACTTCATAAAGCAATTTCTGATGATGAAGATGAAGTAAATATAACCCATATAGAATACGCTCTTAAAAATTATCAAACCGAGAAAAACGAGCCTAAAGGAATGTTTGCTTAAAACTCGACATAATTTTTAATTTATTTTAAGTTAAATTATTCAATAATTTGGAGATTCTTCTCCAATTAATTATTTCGATAAAGATATTTATTGTTAAAATATATGTTTATTTATGAATATTAAGGAATTATTTTTAGATGCCAGTAAATATGCCACCTCAAACTGGACAAGATATATTTTATTAGGCATTACATTCGTCTTTATTGATTTATTCGACGATTTAACTGAAAGTGTTGACATTCCCCCCATTATCTTGACTTTTTTATTATCTTTATTTGTGATTCTTGTTTTTATTCAAGCAGGGTATATATTTCGTATTATAGAAACTTCAGTAGACGGTTCAAATAAATTACCCCCATTCAATCATATAAAACAATTATTTTTCCATGGCATTAAAGATTCCGCAGTAGCTATGGCATACATATTCATTCCCATAATACTATTTTTAATTTTTCTAGATCCAATCATGTTCTATCTTGGAGCCAATAACAGCTTAGATTTAACTCCAGTAGTAATCATGATTTTCATAGCCATACTTGTTGTTTGTTTTATATTTCTACAAGCTGCAATAATAAATATGGCATGCCACCAAGGTAAAATTAAAGCTGCATTTGAATTTAAAGGAATTATAGGCCAAATTAAAAATGTGGGTCTCAAAAAATTCTTAATAGTATGCTTTTTAGCAGCTTTGATAATTTTAATACTTGAACCATTTATAAGAGATAATTTAAGGAGTAACCTAGA
>JAUXXK010000452.1 GCA_030681145.1 Methanobacteriaceae archaeon
ACGAGAAAATCAAAGAAAGAGTAGGAGAAAATACGGTCATAATCGATGATCCTAACTCTCTGGAAGCTGAAGAAATCATTGAAAAATACAAACCGGACATTGTATTATCTGGGGTAAAAGAAAAATATCTGGCCCATAAGATGGGAGTACCATGTATATTGATCCACTCATATGAAAACGGACCATACATAGGTTTCGAAGGATTCTTGAATCTGGCAAAAGATATGTATGCTGCTATTTACAACCCGGTATGGAAACTCATAGAATTCGAGCCAGAAACGGAAGAAGAACTTTCAGTGGAAAATACCTCCGAGGAAGAGGTTCCGGCAAGCGCAGGCAAATAATAAATATTTAAAATTAGGTGATTTAATGAGTGATGTAAATATTGTTGAAAGGGGAAGGACCTTGGTTGTAAACCCTCTGGTAACTTGCCAGCCTTTGGGAGCCATGTTTGCCACATTAGGTATTCACCGCGGGTTGCCACTGGTGCACGGATCTCAGGGATGTAACACTTTCGTGAGATATGCTTTCAACCGACATTTTAGAGAACCTGCCGAAATAGCAGTCACCTCTCTGCACGAGGACGCTGCTGTTTTTGGAGGTAGAAGCAATCTTATAAGTGGTATTAAGAACCTTTCCAAGAGATTCAGACCAGATTTAATTGGAGTAGTAACTACATGCTCCAGTGAGATAATTGGGGATGATGTGGATGGTTTCATGAAAATGGCCCATAAAGAACTGGTTGAGGAGATTGGAGAAGAAAAAGCAAATAAAACCAAATTGGTGCACATTTCAACTCCTAGTTTCGTAGAACACCATTTTAGAGGTTATGGTAACGCAGTCAAGGCTTTTGTGAATACTCTTGCTGAAGAACCAACAGAATCCAATGATAAATTAAATATTATTGCAGGTATGGTAAATCCGGGGGATATACGGGAGATAAAACACATGTTGGGTCTTATGGGTACTGAGGCTATTATGTTAAGTGATACTTCTGATCCTTTTGACTCTCCTTTAAGGCCTTCCACCACAGAATCAATGCCTTTCTATCCTAAAGGTGGTACTCGTGTGGAAGAAATCGCAGATTCATCTAATAGTCTGGGAACTATTTCTTTACCATTTTATGGTGATGATGCGGCCAATTATCTGGAAAAAAAGTATGATGTTTCCGCTAAAATTGGGCCTATGCCTATTGGTGTTCAGAACACAGATGAGTTCGTCAGAAACGTTACCAAATTGACAGGATTGGAAGCCAGTGAAGAACTGCTGGATGAAAGGGGACTTCTCATAGATTCCATGGCGGATTTATGTTCCAGATACTTATTTGGACGGAAAGTTGCTATTTATGGGGACCCTGCATTAGTAATGGGCATGGCCCGATTTGTATGTGAAATGGGCATGATTCCTTCTTTTGTTTGTACTGGTGTGGAGAATCCTGAATTTGTGGAAGAGATGAAAAAAGTTGGTAAAGAGTCTGAAGGACCAGTTGAAGTCATGCCTGGATCTGATTTAAGGGCTTTAGAAGTAAGATTAGAGGAAGAACCTGTTGATTTAGTTATTGGAAACTCCGAAGGACGATTAATAACTAGGGATCTTGGTATTCCGTTGGTAAGGGTAGGATTTCCAGTTTATGATCGTGCAGGTTACCACAGAGTACCTATTGTAGGTTACAATGGTAGCGTAAACCTCATTGACCGTATAACTAATATGGTTATGGAAAAATATTACGATGAACAACACTGGAAACTACAGCAATAATTCAATAAATTAACTCAAATAAGATATTTAAGATACTAAATCATTCTGGAGTTATTATTGAATTAAACTAATTTAATTAATCTTTTTTTTTATGAAGGATAAGAAAAAGGATTCAATTAAATTACTATTCTATTTTTCTTTAAATTTTTTAAATTTAATATTCGATTCTAATTTCTGAATTAATAAATTATTTGATAATTATCATTAAAATCAAGCATGGTGGTGTATATGAAAAATTCCTCAAAAAAATTTAATGGATTTGAATCATTAAAATCATCTGATAAAGAGTCTTTGGAACTAAAATCAATTAAATTACCACAAAATGATGACTTGATTATTACAGAAGTTCCTGACTCAATCATAAAAACTCTGGAATCCCGAATAGGCCACATGTGTGTGAAAAAAGACGAAAGTGACGAAGTAGGCCCAACATGTAACATGGCATCTGTTCCGGGGGCAGTTACTCAAAGATCTTGTGTATATGGTGGGGCGAGAGTTGTTTTAATGCCTATTACTGATGCCATACACCTTGTACATGGTCCTATTGGATGCGCCTCTTGTACCTGGGATATTAGGGGAAGTAGGAGTTCTGGAGAAGATTTATACAAAAAAGGATTTTCTACTAACCTCCAGGAAAAGGATATTGTATTTGGCGGTGAAAAAAAATTATTTGATACAATTATTGAACTCAATGGAATTTATAATCCCGCAGCCATATTTGTGTATTCTACCTGTGTAGTAGGATTAATTGGTGATGATTTAAAAAGTGTTTGCCGGGAAACAGGAAAAATCACCAAGTGCCGCATCATACATGTTCAATCTGAGGGATTCAGAAGTTTTAATAAATCCCTGGGCCATCAATTGGCTTGTGATGCAATGCTGGATCAATTGATTGGAACGGGAAAACCAGGATTAGATGAAAAATCAGCGGTTTCAACGAAAAAAAACATCCCTACTTTGAATATTGTTGGGGAATTCAATGTGGCTGGTGATTTATGGGCTATACAGCCTCTCATTGAGAAAATGGACATAACTGTTCAATCGACCATAACTGGGGACTCCTGTGTAGAACAAATAGCCAATGCCCATCGGGCTGATTTAAATATCGTTCAATGTCAGAAATCTTCTAACTACTTGGCCCGGCAGATGGAGCAAAAATACAGCATTCCTCACCTTAAAGTTAATTTCTTTGGAATTGAAGATACAGCCAAATCTTTACTTTTAATAGCTGACTTTTTTCAGGATCAGCATCCTGAAATCAGGGAAATAGTTGATAAAATAATTGAAACAGAAATAAATAAGGTAAGATCTGAAATAAGCCACTATAAAACCAGATTAACTGGAAAAAGAGTAGCGGTTTATGTAGGTGGCAATAAGGCATGGTCTCTTATCAGGGCATTTGAAGAGCTGGGAATGAAAGTTATAATGACTGGAACTCAGAATGGGCTACCTGAAGACTACCGGCGCATAATGGGGACAGTAAGTGAGGGTACTCTGGTGGTGGATGATGCCAACTCCATGGAACTGGCCAAACTAATAAAAAAATATCATCCAGATTTAATAGTTTCAGGGGCTAAGGAAAAATACATGGCTCACAAGCTAGGCATTCCTTTTTGTGACTTTAATCACGATAGAATAAGCTCATTTGCAAGTTTCCAGGGATTTATAAACTTTGCCAAAGAAGTGGACCGGGCAGTTTCTAGTCCTGTATGGAAATTGACCTCAAAATATTATCAGGGGATAGTTAAAAATGAATGAATATAAATCACTCCCTAATGAAGATTCAAAATGCATAGACTTAACTAGCTGTGATTCAGGTTCTGATACAAACTGTAATGGTTCATTTGGTGAAATATACATTCCAGAATCAAAAAAACATTTTGCAGTGATTAATCCATCAAAAATGTGTCAGCCTATGGGTGCTGTACAAGCTCTTCTGGGAATTGATGGAGCTATGCCATTAATTCATGGTTCTCAAGGATGTAGTACTTATTTGAGGTTCCAGATGTGCAGACACTTCCGCGAACCAGTAAATATATCTTCCACTTCTATGAGTGAAAGTACAGTTGTTTATGGTGGTGAAGAAAATTTATTAAAAGCTTTGGAGACGATTTGGAGGGAATACAAACCAAAATTAATAGGTGTAACCTCTAGTTGCCTCACTGAAACCATTGGGGATGATATGAATCTCATAATCCGAAAATTTAGATCAGAACATTCTGATGAAGAATTACCGCTTATCATTCCCATATCCACACCCAGCTATTCTGGATCTCATGTTGATGGATATGATAAAACAATTAAATCTCTTCTAGAAAATATGGCTCTACAGAATCAAGCTAATGATAAAATAAACATTGTTCCTGGAAATATTTCTCCAGCAGATGTCCGAGAAATTAAGGAAATTCTGGAACTAATGGAATGTTCCAGTATTATACTTACTGACAATTCAGAATCTCTTGATGCACCTCACACAGGCTCTGTTTCATTTTTACCTCCTGCTGGAACTAAGATAAATGAAATAATTGATTCTGCAAATTCTAAAGCCAGTATCTCATTATGCAAACATGCGAATTCGGGAGCAAAGTTTTTGGAAAAACGTTTTGATGTTAAATCTATATCTGGACCTCTTCCAGTTGGATTAAAAAACACAGATAAATTCATCTCAGCAATCTGTCAAATTAAAAATTGTGAGCTCCCAGAAAAACTGGAAAAGGATAGGGGTCGCCTTATTGATACTATAATCGATGCTCATCCGTACAATTATCAAAGAAAAGTGGCGATATATGGGGATCCTGATGTGGTAAGTGGTTTGGCAGGATTTACTGCTGAGCTGGGTATGATGCCTGCAGTGGTATGTACTGGTGCTGAAAGCATCCGTTTTCTGGATGACATGAAAGAAGTGGCAAAAGAAAGTGGATCTAAACCGGCTGTAATGCAAGGATGCGACCTCTATGATCTTCAAAATTATATAAAAGACAATCCTGTTGACTTGCTGATTGGAAATTCTTATGGTGCACGTATAGCAAATGAAGAGAATATTCCTCTATTTAGAGTAGGATTCCCCATATATGATCGGATGGGCGCTCAAAGAAATCCTATTGTTGGTTATTCAGCAGGAATCCGATTAGTGGATACTCTGGCCAACATGATTCTGGAAAAGTACTACGATGCCTCAGGAGGGGAAATTGAGTGAATTTTAAAAATCAGATGATTTAAGGATATAATTGAAATGGGGTTTAAATATGGGTGAGAAAATTCGAATAGCAGTAGCTTCCAGTGATGGTAAAACGGTGAATATGCATTTTGGCGATGCTTTGCACTTTTTCATATTTGAAGTGGAAGGAATACATGTTAATTTTATTGAATTAAGAGAAAAAGAAAAAAAACCACTCCAAGAGCACGCAGACCGGTGGATGCAATCTTTGAATATTATAACAGATTGCAAGGCTATTTTATGCAGTAAAATGGGTCAAGAACCAGCTTCAAAGCTTGAAGAAGAAGGTATGATTCCATTACAATGCTCGGGAACTATTGCTGATGCTATAAAATACTACTTGAAAGGAAAATGAATTAAATCGGATTAGAGATAATATAAACTATTTTGTTCAATGGATATAGAATAGAAAACAGTATTTAGAGGTATTGAATTGAAAAAAATTTTAACGGCTTGCACTAAGGATTGTCCGGGTTCATGCAGTATAATTGCCACAGTAGATAATGGGAAAATAACTTCCTTAAAGGGAAATCCAGATCATGCTTATACTCAGGGGTTTATTTGTCCGATCACTTCTAAATTCATTAAAGACAGGCTTTACAACCCTAAAAGGATAATTCATCCACTTATAAAAAAAAACGGGGAATGGGAAAGACTATCCTGGGATGAAGCACTTCAAATAGCAGCAGATAAATTATCTAAAACCATAAAATCACACGGTCCGGAATCAATATTGTATTATCAGGGTTTTGGTGCTAGAACTGCTCTAAGAATTCTCAATAGGAGATTTTTTAATCTTTTAGGCGGTGTTTCTACCCTCTATGGTACTGTATGTGGTGGAATTGGCCAGGCTGGTCAGGAAATAGACTTAGGGGAGAGAATTTCCCATGACCCACAAGATCATTTAAATAGTCGCCTCATAATTATTTGGGGACGAAACCCAGCAGTTACGGACCTTCACCTCTGGAAAATTGTTAAAAATGCAAGAAAAAATGGAGCACTGGTGGTAACTATTGATCCCGTAAAAACAAGAACGTCACGAGGCAGTGATATTTATTACCAGCCAAAACCTGGCGCTGACTCATATCTGGCCATGGCCATGGCCAAAATTATATTAAAAGAAGGTCGAGAAGATCAGGATTTTATTGAAAATCACAGTGAGAACTTTGAAAAATACCAAAAAATACTGGATGATTATAATCTGAAAGAACTGGCTGTAAAATGTGATATTCCATTATTTGAAGTTAAAAAACTGGTTAATCTATATTTAAACGGCCCCAGTAGTATAATCACGGGTTGGGGACTGCACCGTTACTTAAAAGGCCATCTAACTTTTAGAATGATTGATGCGCTGGCTGCAGTTTCTGGAAATCTGGGAATATCTGGTGGGGG
>JAUXXK010000453.1 GCA_030681145.1 Methanobacteriaceae archaeon
CGGGCCCGGTCCTTCTGGCCTCCACCTACTGGTAGCAAGACTTCGTCTCCTTCCTCTCTTTTAGTCATGACTAAGGTAGGGCTGTGGCCGGTCATCATGAAATTACTGGCTACTATAGAGAGCATGGCCAATTTTTCCTGCAGGCGAAAATCCTCATCAGAGGTTTTCATGCTGTGAGGCTTGTATTTCTCGTATTTGCGTATTTTGTTGGCCATTCTCTCGACTTTTACAGTATCGTCGACGAATATGTGTTTTCTCTTTTGCATTTTATGGCCTCGGTGATCTGTGTTTAGTTCCTTATGGTGGAGGTGGTTTATAATGATTTTTGATAGGAATAAAAAATTAATTACGCCCTACAACAAATTAATAATATAATGTTATTATGGTTTTGATGAGTGTTATAATCATGGTGAAAAACAAATTAATGTATAATTTGTAATGGCCTTGAGGAGACCATAAACTAAGGAAAGCCAGAATATTGATGGAAAATGTACAAATAAAGGGTTGAAAAAATGATTAAAGAAGAAATTATAGCCAAAATAGAAGAATGCAAATGTTTTGAAGAAGTGGAATACCCAGAAGAAAACCTGGATGGAAAAACATTTAATGTAGATAACGAACCTGTGACCCTGATAATTAATAAAGTTAGTATTGGGCCTGTGGTCTCCATTGACACCGTGGGTAAGGCCATCCACGTTTGGATTAACCCCTATTTTGTAGGATTTGAATTTAATGAACCTGTGCTGACCGTGGCCATTAGTTATGAGGAAGTAGATGAATTTGAGATTATTGATTGATTAAATACTTATTTACCAATTATTTTATTTTTACTAATTTTCTTTGAATTAATATTAAATTTTTAATTTATAACCAAAATCTTTATAAGTTATGATGACCACAGTTTATTTAACTGACCAATGAGTCATAAATAAGATTGTTGAGTCATGTAGTGTTAAGTCAAGCATTAGGGTGAAATCATGTCACTTGCAAAATGGAAGGAAAGAGAAAGGGAACAGCGTCAAAGTGATATTATCGATGCTGCCAGGAAATTAATTACTGATAAGGACTTTAATGAAATTTCAATGAATGAAATAGCCAGAGAAGTCGGCCTTGGTAAAAGTACGCTTTATCTTTATTTTAAAAATAAGGAATCATTGTATTTTGCCATAGTCTTACGCGGTATTCGTATTTGGGCCAAAATGATTAAAGAAGAGGTTAAAAAAGGAAATAGTGGGCTTGAGAAGTTTGTGTTATATGGAAAAGCAAATAGAGAGTTTTCAAATCAGTATCCAGATTATTTCCGGCTCCTGTATTCCCCTACATCCATTAAAAAGCAATTTGATATGGATAAAATGAACAGTAGTGAAGAATTTCAGGAAGTACAGGAATTATTCAAAGAAATAATGTCCATAGGAATAGATTCCATACAAAAAGGAATAGATGAAGGTGAAATAAGAGCAGATGTGGATCCAACTGAAGCTATGATTCTTTTATCCATAATTTTCAATGGTATGGTGAATATGGGCGACTGGAGCAAAGACATTCTGGAAAGCAATGGAATTGGTGGAGAGAAATTTAACAACGATGTAGGGGATTTGTTTCTCCACATGTTAAGGAAATAGAATAAATTGGAATTTTCAATAGAATTCAGAAATTATGGATTAATTAAATTAAAGTTGTTTATGGCGGTAAAGAGGGATTAAGATGAGTTACAATGAATTAAGTGAGAATTTAAGTGAAATATTAAAATTAGAAAATGAACCAGTGGCCATAGGATGGTCAGTGAAAGAGCCAAAAAATGTGGAAAAGGAAGAGGGCAAATCAAGATTCTGTGCCAAACTTAAAAGAGCCATGCAGGGTGAAATATTCTATTCCACACTGGAAGAGGAAGAATGTATGGGTGGTGCCCGATATTCAGGACTTAAAGACATGGCCGAATACCCGGCCCAGGTACAAAGTGGTGCTTTTATGGTTCCCCGAGGATTATATAAAAATATCCCTGCAGTACAGCGCTCCAGAGAAAATGAGAGCCATATAAACCCTGGAATTTTTAGTTCTGTGGCTTTTGCCCCTTTAAAAATGGCTGAATTTGAAGTAGATGTGATATTTATACTCTGTAATGCCAAGCAGGGAATGGAAATACTTCATGCCAATGCCTATGATTCTGGAGAACACGGACTGGGCGCAGATGCAGCTCCCATATGCAGTTCCATGGCAGCCGCCCCATATATGGCTGGAAAAGTCACTTATGGATTTGGTGATGTGGGCGCCAGGCAGAACATGGATCTCACTCCAGAAGAAATCATGGTCAGTATTCCTGCCAGCGATTTATCCCGTATAGTCTCTAATTTAGAAGAAATGCGTACTAAAGTCTTATTTAAGGAAGAATAATCTTTTAAAAAATAAAATTTATTTTATCTTTTGAATTAGATGATTAAAAGAATTTAATGCTCACAGCGAATCGTAAAAAAAATTATAAAAACTGTATCTGAAAAAAATAGGCCAAAAATGATTACTATGACTTATGAAACTCCCTATGAACTTGCTAAAGATAAAATAATTATGATAATGGCAGGACTAATGGTTGGTTTGTTAGTAGCTGCCTTTGATTATTCCATCATGGCCACGGCTATGCCTCGGGTTATTAACAGTCTGCAGGGCATGGAGTACTATGTATGGCCCTTTAGCACTTACATGCTAACCTCCACCCTTGCTATAATCATTTTTGGTAAATTATCAGATATTTACGGTAGAAAACATATTTTAATTGCAGGGATCGTCACCTTTGTTATAAGCTCCATACTTTGTGGTTTTTCCACCAATATCTTTCAATTGATATTATTTAGAGGAATTCAAGGAATTGGAGGCGGAATTTTAATATCCCTCCCCTTTATCATAGTGGGGGAAATTTTCACAGCCCGGGAAAGGGCCAAGTACCTGGGAATAATGGCCACCGTATTTGCCCTGGCCGATGTTTTAGGCCCGGTTCTAGGCGGTGTAATTACTGATAATTTCGGCTGGAGAGGAGTATTTTTTGTAAATGTTCCCATTGGAATCATAGCCGTGACCCTGATTCTCTATTCCATTCCCAATTTCAAATTACCAGATATTAAAAAAGTCATTGATTATACTGGAATCATTACCTTTACTTTAGCTTTAAGTTCCATTTTCCTGGCCTTGACCTTTGTGGGCGATCTAAATGCCTATCCCTTATGGGAAATAGCAGGATTACTTTTATTTTCAGCTGCCATGTTTGTATTGTTTATATGGTCTGAGAAAAAAGCGGTGGAGCCAATTTTACCATTGAGATTATTTAAAAACTCTATATTCAGTGTCTCATCACTGGAAAGTCTATTATCCGCCGCAGTGATGTTCAGTGGAGTAATTTATGTTCCCTTATTTGCCCAGGGCGTTTTAGGTATGAGTGCTACCAATTCCGGGCTTTTAATGATTCCCATGCTTTTTAGTCTTACCCTGGCCTCTATAATCACCGGGCAAATCATATCCTGGAGAGGGAAATATAAAAACCTGGTCATTACAGAATTTATTATAACTGGAATAGGAGTGGTGCTTCTCTCTACCATGAATGTCCATACGCCGTATTATCTATTGGTGGCCTATTCCACCATTCTGGGTGTTGGTTCAGGAATGGCCTATCCCTTATTTAATATTACTGCCCAGAATGCATTTACCCTGCGAGATATAGGTATTGTAACGGCTTCCATGCGGTTTTTCAGAAATATTGGGACCATTGTGTTTGTTCCCGTATTTGGATACATTATGAATCTCACCATGAGTTCTACGGCTACTTTAAGTAACACTCAGGCCCTGGTGCTTTCTATCCAGAATATTTTCTTTTTGGCCATTATACTGGCCCTGGTAGGATTAATGGTGGCCTTCTTCCTTAAAGAAATACCTTTAGGTGAAGATTCGCCTCTATCTCAGGAGGAAGTTCCTGAGGGGTCGGTAGAGAAAGCAAAATAAATTTTTTTAATTTTTAATTTAGAATTTGTTAATGGAGAATTTAAAGATGATTAAAATAGCAGTAACTGGTGCTAATGGAAGAATGGGCACTAAAATAATTAAAAACATTCTAAAACAGGACGATATGGAACTGGTGGCAGCCCTGGGATCACCAGATACCCCACTGGAAGGAAAAGATGTAGGGGAAGTAATAGGAGTAGGAAATATAGGTGTTCCTATAAATAGTGCCCAAAAACTGGCCGAGGTTTTAAAGGAAAAAAGGCCCGATGTTCTGGTTGATTTCACCAGGGGCCATATCGCCACTCACAATATTAAAGTTTCAGCAGAATGCGGAGTTAATGTAGTGATAGGCACCACAGGATTATCAGATGAGCAATTATATAAAATAAGGAAAGCTGTAGAAAAAAATAGGATAAAAGCAGTTATCTCACCTAACATGGCCATCGGGGCGAATGTATTCTTTAAAGTCATTGGAGGTGTAGCCAAAATTCTAAATGATTACGACATGGAAATAATAGAAGCCCACCACAAGCATAAAGCAGATGCACCATCAGGAACTGCCCTTAAAGCTTATGAAATCATAGCCCAGGCACTGGGAAGAGATAAAGATGATACTTTTGTCCCTGGTAGACAGGGAATGGTAGGAGAGCGAACTCCAGGAGAAATAGGAATACATGCCGTCCGTGGTGGAGACATCATAGGCGATCACACCGTACTCTTTGCCGGAGATGGAGAACGGATTGAAATAATTCATAGGGCCCACAGCAGACAGTCCTTTGTGACTGGGGCCATGAAGGCCGTTAAATATTTGAGTAGGGCCCCTGCTGGGGTGGTGTGTGATATGGGTGATGTTTTGGGTATTTAATAGAATTATGGTAAATAATCTAAAGAGAAATTTATGTTTTAATAGATTGTTGGACCTTAAGATCATTTAGCCGCTTTTAATGATAAAAAAGCTATAAGTAAATACTTATTTTGTAGGATTTGATTTTAAGGAGTTGTGGGTGGTGTCGGTTAGTTATAATGAAGTAAATGGATTTAAATTATAATAATAAATAGATTTATTTTTATGAAATGGTTTAAAAGCTTAAAATAAATAATATTAAAATTTCATCTGATTTGGCAGGTGAAAGCTTCCAGAACATATTACAGTAAACAAGATTCAATTTCCGGCCATATTCGTCCTCAACTCACCGCTCTCTTCACCAACTCCACAATCCTGGCCTCATCATTGGCCCCCAACTCCTTCAATGCAAAGGCCGTGGGCCACATATTGCCTTCATCGAGGTTTGCATTATCATTAAAGCCTAAGGTGGAGTACCTCGTTTTGAACTTCTGTGCGTTTTGAAAAAAGCAGATAACCTTGCCGTCCTTGGAATAGGCAGGCATTCCGTACCAGAGTCTTGGTTTGAGGTCTGATACACTGGCCTTGATAATCCTATGGAGTCGCTCGCCCATGTTCCAATCCGGTTCCGGCATCTCAGCAATATTCGCTAGTACAATGCTTTCCCCATCCTCATTTTTTTGTTTAGTTGTTTTTTTCATAATATTTACACCCAAATTATTTCCATAATAAGATGGATTAATCCCTAAAAATTTCTTTTGAAAAAATTCTCATAAATAAATTAATTCACTCCCTAACCACAACACCATTATCCTTCAAGAAGTCCTTCACCACAGGCACAGGATACTCATTAAAGTGGAAGATACTTGCGGCCAAAGCAGCATCTGCTTTGCCCAAGGTGAAAGCTTCCAGAACATGTTGCGGATTACCTACACCACCCGAAGCAATTACTGGAATGTTCACACTTTCACTTATGGCCCGGGTTAATTCCAGATCATAACCATCTTTGGTACCGTCCCGATCCATTGAAGTTAAAAGAATCTCTCCAGCTCCCCGGTCCTCGCATTCCATAGCCCAGGTAATGGCATCAATACCTGTGAATTCCCTTCCACCATATATACTGCAATCAAACCAGCAAAAGCCCTTTTCTGTTTCTACAACTATCTTGTCCTCTACTTCCCTTTCATCTTCCACATACCTTCTTTTAGCATCTATGCCTATGACACAAGCCTGAGATCCCACGATTTTAGAAGCTTCACTGATTAAATCAGGGTTGTGAATGGCCGCCGTATTGGTGGAACATTTATCTGCACCAGCTTTAAGCATTTTAACATAGTCTTCAGGCTTTCTTATCCCTCCACCAACACATATTGGCACAAAAACGTTCTCAGTAGTGGCCTTTATTACTTCGTACATACTTTCTCTTCTTTCATGGGAAGCAGTTATATCTAAAAATACTATTTCGTCAGCCCCGTCTTCGTAGTATTTAGTGGCCAATTCGACGGGTTCCCCAGCATAACGTATTTGTTTAAATTCCACTCCTTTTACTACCCTTCCATTCGGTACTTGAAGATCACAGTCTAAGCATGGAATAATTCTTTTGGCAAGCATAATTGGTCTCCTAATAGATTAATTAAATATCAATTGATTCCATATTTTATTATTAGTTTATTATAGTAAATATGATTATAATATAAAATAGATATTAATTATAAAAAGATTATGAATTATCACGTTTGTAAGAAAAAAACATTCATATCATTTAAAACAAATACTTTATAAAGGAAAACCATCTAACAGATGATTTACTTATAATCATATAATATATTTTAAGGGCCCGTAGTCTAGCCTGGAATATGACGTGGGACTTCGGATCCCAAGATCGGGGGTTCAAATCCCCCCGGGTCCGTCATTATGGATTTTAAAGTTTTCATAGAAATACTTATTTTCAATAAAGTGAATATATATCCTTTCGTTCATAAGGCCTCTAGAAAACTAAATAAATTCTGCTTCTTTTGAATGTTTAAATAGTTTTAAATATTTTCTTTTCAGAAAAACTATTTTAGTCTTTTATTACTTATTTTACAAATTCTTGCATTTGATGAATTATATTATTCAAAAGATTATCACTAAAATTTAATAAAAAGGATAACATATTATATCTATGCAAAAATCTTCTAACTCTAAGTTAGGTCGTTAATATCATCCTTCACGTGAAGACTGGCGAAAATGGTTGGAAGAAAATCATGACACATCCCCGGGAATTTGGCTTATTTATTTTAAAAAAGGAAGCAGACAGCCCACATTAGCTTATGATGATGAGTGGAGGAAGGTTTGAGCTTTGGATGGATTGACAGCACTGTTAATACTCTGGATGAGGATAGATACCTTCAGTTATTTACCCCACACAAGCCCAACAGCACCTGGTCTCGTTTAAATAAAAAAAGGGTAAAAAAATGGATCCATGGTCCGGGCGGGTCTGGAAAAAATTGAAAAAGCTAAAAAAAATGGTTCATGGACCATCCTGGATGAAATGGAAAATTTGATTGTTTCCCCGGATTTAAAAGAAGCATTTAAAAAGAATAAAAAGGCCCGAAACAATTATAATGTTTTTACTGATTCAGTTAAAAAACAGATCTTGTGGTTTGTTATCAGTGCCAAGATCTGAAACCCGGAAAAAAAGAATAGAAAATGTAATTGAAGCCACAAAACGAAATAAAAAACCATTTTATTATTTATGATTTCTCAAAAGTCTTTTGATCGATAGATTAATTACTCCCTATTATTTATTCATCTTCAATAACTGCTTCTTTAAAGAACTCAGGGATCAGTGAACGATATAAAGGGCTCTTAAATAGCATTTTTATATTCTCATCCAGCACGTAAGTGTAACATTCATCGTCCTGGGCCCTCATACCCCGACCATATGCCTGCATCAAGGTCATTACTGTTTTATAGGCGTACCATTTCTGATCACGTTGCCTGCGCATGTTTACCTGCCTGTCTCCCAGATAAGGGAAGGGAACCTTGTAAATTACCTGGAATCGGCACTTATCATAGGGTAAATCCACCCCTTCACTCATGGAAGGACTTACCAGAACCATCGGTGATAGGCTGGTTTCAAAGTGTTGTAAAACCCGTTCCCGGTTCATAGAATTATGGCCAGTTAAACGAGAATTATGTACTTTTTGCAGGATATAATTCTGACACTGGTAATTATGGGTGTGAATAAGTCCCTTGTCATTCCGGTGCCTTTTCAGGATCTTATTCAAAATAGGCAGAGTATCCGGAGCAGTCCTTTTTATACGATTTTTAGACATTTTACCAGCCAGTTTAAGTTCTATAGGCCTTTTAGATGCAGGGAATGGGCTATCCACTTTAATGAAATACACTTCCCGCGGATCCATACCCAGCCACTTACAAAACATCTGATGAGATAAAATAGTGGCACTCATAAATATACAGGTCTCTGCATGTTTAAATAAATGTTCTTCCGCATAATGATGGACTCTCAGTGGTTTAAATGAAACTCCGTCATGGGTAGGATCAACCACCCAATTTTTAGGTTCTTTTTCCAGGTTATCTGCCAAATCACCTAGACGTGACACCGTGTGGTTTATGCGGTCCGCCTTGTTTTTAGGCATATCCTTAACATTTATGTCCTGATAAGACTCTTTTAAAGACTCCACTTGTAAAATCCAATCCATAGGATCTGTAAAAGCCATCATTTTAGGAGGAACCATTTTTTTAATGTCCTTTTTCAACCTTTGGTTGGAAATTATTACTTCCAGTCTCCTCATGAGCTTATCTTCAATATTATGGGCCTCATCTAATATCATGAGGTCTCTGGATCCAAAATGCCCCACATAATTAAGTTCCAGGAGTGCATAATCGTAATTCATTAGAGTTATATCACTGTTGACTGCTTCCACCTTCTGATCCCAGTAATTACAGTGATCAGAAGATTGAAAAAAAACAGAATTGCCAAAAGAATCCTCAAAGGCCTCTATGGCTCCGATGGTAGGAGATTTGCTGACCCCGTATCGACAGTGAAATTTTCTGGAGCTGGGAGTAGTCTGGCAGGTCCCAATATCACAACTGGACTCCAGATCATCGGTTTTGCAGGAGAAGTTTCCACGTCCCTTTACCTGGGCAAAATTGAATTCTTTGGCATACTGGGTCTGCAGTTGCTTGGTCATAGTGAGAATGTATGCCGGTTCGTATATTCTGGCCAATGTGGTTGCTATACCGGATTTTCCAGTACCAGTTCCTGCTTCCAGAACAATGTACCGGAAGCCATCATCAATAGCATTTTGGATATCAGCTATAATGTCCAGTTGACCATGCCTGGGGTTAGGAAATGGGAAATTGTCAATAATTTCATCATTTATGTTAGGAAATCTGTTTTTTAATTCTTTCCTGCGAGAAG
>JAUXXK010000224.1 GCA_030681145.1 Methanobacteriaceae archaeon
AAAAAATAAAAAAAACAAAATAAATTAATAAAAAAATATGATATATTTATCCACCCCAATCACATGAGCTAGAACTCATATTAACATCTTCCATTGATTTAATCTTCTTTTTTGTTTTTTCTATAGATTTTAGAGAATCAAGTTTTTCAGAACTAACTTTGGAGTTTTTATTATTTTTCTTATTTAATACTTCCATTGATTCACTGTTGTACCATACATCAGAATGATCAAGCTGTATCCATCCGTTTTCTTGTTCAACTTTCACAGCCGTTACTTCACCAATAGTTCCTGTTCCACTATAACGAGCCATTAAGCCAACATTAAATGGTTTTCCACGGCCATCAAAAATTTCCATCAAAACATCTCCATTGATTATGAAAAATATAATTATATTTATACATTTTTAAAAAAATTAAATTTAGGTTTATTCTGATTTTTCAGTAGTAATAGAAACATTTTCAGATTCTGATTTATCTCCATCATATCCTGCTTCTTCACTGGCCAAAGTAATTACCACATAATCCCCTACTTTATCCAACTCATCGACTGAAATCACAAAAACCTTTTGTTTAAGAGATAATTCTCCTTTAGATATTTTGATAGTATTAATTACACCTTCTAAAGGATCTATATCCATATCAGATACTTTTCCTATTTCTAATGCGTTTTTATCAAGTACTTTTTTGCCTATAAAATCACTTACTTTCATTAAAACACCATCTAACAATATGTTTGTTTAAAAAGATATAACTTGCTGTATGCAATTTTTTTATAATTCCAATTAAAATATCCTATCTAATTCTTATAAATTATTTAATTATCAATATTTAATTTAAGATATTAATTACCTTAAAATTCTTTTTAAAATAAAATCCAACCCAAAAAAAAGAAACTAAACCAAAATTTAAATAAGCTCCTAAAACAAATTATTATAAGATACAAAAAAGAAGCAAAATATTGAAAGAATAAATTTTCAATATGTAAATAAATTCTAAAATAAAAAGGGGAATTAAAATGGTAAAAAAAACCAAAAAATTAGAAGCTGAAGCAAAAGAAAAAACAGACCAAGCAAAAACAGACATAACCAACAAAACCCAAGAAACCCAAGAAAAAATCAAAGAAAAAACAGACCAAGCAAAAACAGACATAACCAACAAAACCCAAGAAACCCAAGAAAAAATCAAAGAAAAAACAGACCAAGCAAAAA
>JAUXXK010000462.1 GCA_030681145.1 Methanobacteriaceae archaeon
TTTCTCCAAATGACATAATAAACAAATTCGTATCCATTAATTTTGTTAATTCTTGAACTAGACTAGTTATATGAACTGCTACCCCTCCACTTAAATTATCTTTAGGCCATTTACAGAGCATAACTACTTTCATATTAACCTCTCTCATACATTTTTAAATTTCCGTTGTTATATATCTGGTTAGAATTATTTAAAACTTGCATAAAGTTTTTATTTGGAATATTAATTTCTAAAAGAGCTCCTTTGGATCCATATAATGGTATGGTAAATCCTTTTTGAAGATCATATGTTCTTATAATTAATGTGCCGTTCAAATAAGTTTCGGGGTCCGATGGATTTAAAAAATTTTCAAAACTTGCATTTTGATATACAAATGCTAAATATTTGGAGTTACCTTTAATCTCTTTAATATCCGAGTAATTATTAATAAAATTTACCGAGTTCATTTCAGATGAAGTCAATGCTGATTGGACTGAAAGATCTTTTGCGTAAAGCTGACTATTAGGGTTGATAACAGGGTTACTTACCATTAAAAATATCATAATAACGACAAATATGATGCCTGCAAATTCATAAATTCTTTTTTTATTAATAAAGTTTTCAAAAAATAGATAGATACCGTAACCGGCAAAGATTGAAGCTAATACTTCTATGAAAGGAAACCATCTATTAGGGAGGCTTTGAGGATACACCATGGTTAGAACATAAGGTATTGGAATAAAAATCAATGTAATTATTGCTAAAATTGTTTTGTTGCTGTAATAACTATCTTTTTCCTTTTTTAATTGATTTCCAAGCAAGAAAATAGCACCAAAAATAGAAAGACTAATAACCATAATAAATCCCAAATCATTTAAGATGATTGACGCTGGATTAACCATTCCTGATAATGTTGCTCTACTAACCGCGGTATAATCAATAGTTTCAATGGATCTTTGTATAGAAAAAATCATATATGAAAATAAATCGTCAGTTTTTACTTCGCTGGGTTTCATCCACCAACTTAGTGTTACAATTCCAACAAATAAAATAGATGAAAAAGATACGACACTTTTTTTAAATTCTAGCTTAGAATCAATTAAGATAATTATCAATGCTGAAAGTAAAATAATTGGGGTCATGGGATGACTGAAGATTAAAGTTAAAAATATTATGATTAACAACAATGAATATCTAAAATCTAGTTCACGACCATTAAATATTAAATAAAATATCAAAATAAAAAACATGGCACTGAATGATCCTGGAAAATAGAAATATTTTGTTTGAGATAAATATGGTAAAAAAGAAGCTATTAATGTAGACATTAAAGCAGATTTGGTATTAAACATTTTTTTTACAATAAGGAATATAAATGTTACAAAAATTACTTGGATGCATAATAAGAAAAATTGTAAAACTTTTAAATTTGAAATTCCAGATAGTAACTTAGAGAAAACAAAAAATAAATGAAAAATTGGATAATTTTGGTACTGTCCTGGTGTTGAAAGTTTTCCGGAATTAATAATCTGATTTATAAATTCGACATGATATGGGGCATCGTTACCATAAGGAGATGGGAATAAGAATAAAAAAGAGGAATAAACTACAATGGAAAGTACAATTATTTCTAAAAGAATAAAATTTTGTTCAAAATTTGAAAGATCTTTAGATAAAAAAGTTTGGGATATAATAACAAAAACACATATTCCTAACACTATAAAATATTCAAAAGGTAAGTAATAATTCAGCAAGGCATTATTGAGAATTAAAATTAGGGTAACACACGAAAATGTATATATAATAGTCAAAATCTTAAATTTATTTTGAGATAATCCTTTTGAGTCAAATTTAATTTCACTATTCTTACTAAATTTTAAAACTAAGACAGCTAATATAACTCCAATAAGAAAAGCTACTCCTACGTACTCTTTATTAAAATTATAGACATATGATAATACTGTTGCCGAAAAGCCACCAATGATATACATCAATAAAAAAACCATATAAATAGTCTTAGAATTAATTTTAAACAAAGTTTCCACCTGTTATGTTATAAATAATCTCTTTTAACCGTTTTTTACCATAATATTCTCTTATTTCAATATCTGATATTTTTTCTTTACTTTTTATGGCACTCAATAAATATCCCCAAAGCATGGGTAAGAACTGATAGTGTGGTGGAAGCTTAAAACTATTCATCATAGAATTTAATAAGATCAAAAGGGGATGATAACCTAAAGTGTACATTGTTTCTCCTTTTAATTTTGATCCATTCCACACTCCAACTTTAGATCCGCTCATTCTGGGCTCTTTAAAGAAAACTTTTTCTATAACTTTAACTTTCAAGTCTCTATTGATTGCTTTAATTAAAAGTGCACTATCTGGTGATGGAATTAAAGGGTATCCTCCTATATTTTCAAAGAAATCTTTTCTATAAAGTCTGATATCGTTGAAACCAGTCAAGTTAAATTTTTTCATAGGCTTTATGTTAATTTCTTTATTATTCTGAATGAATTTTGAAATTCCACAAGTAATAACTAATTTTTTGTCTTTATTCATTTCAGATGATAAAATTTTGAAATAGTTTGTACATAGGTCTGTTGTTGCATCAATTTTTCCAACAAAATCATAGGCTATTCTATCACTTTGACAAATTTTTTTAGCTTCAGCATAACCTTCATTTACGGCTTCTGAAAAATTTAGATGCCCATAACCCTTTTCATAGAATTTATTTTGCTTAGTAACATGTATCCAATTTTTT
>JAUXXK010000475.1 GCA_030681145.1 Methanobacteriaceae archaeon
TTCATGGAAAAATGTGAATATTTTGACCAAACTGATTTAGAGGCACTCAGTAATCAGGAACTTTTTTTACTTTATAAGGATATTGAAACCTCAGGAATTAAACATTACCAGCTAATAAGATACGGTATGGTTTCTCATTCAATAGCCACTAACCTAATGATCAAAAATTGGATGATAAAGTGGCTTGAAGATGATGGATCTCTATATGCTGGTTTAATTTCAGGTTTAGATGATAATAAAACAGTTGAAATGAATATTAGGTTTTCTGATTTAGCTAAAATTTTAAGATAAGACCCGAATTTATTAAATAAAATAAATTCAATCGATGATATGGGATCTTTAAACGAATTAGAGATTAATGAATTAATTTCTTCTAATCTAAACTTTAAAAAAGAATTTGATTTGTTTATTAAGGATTATGGGCACAGATCAAATACTCGTGAAATATTATACCCTAGGTGGAGGGAAGATAAAGCATATGTCTTAGCAGTTATCAAATTATTATCTTCCTCAGACTTAGATTTAAGAAAAAAAGAATTAGAAACTCGTAAAAATAGATTTAAAACAGAAAAAGAAGTTTTAATGAGAATAAAAAAACAAAATGGTGGTTTTTTCAAGGCAAAACTATTCTCACTAGTGCTTAATTTAGCCCAAACCTATCTAACATTCAGGGAAAATCAGAGATTTTATCTGGATCACTTATTATTCCGTCAAAGATTAATTTTACAGGAAATGGGACGAAGACTAAGGGTAAGAGAAATTATTGATGAAATAGATGATGTTTTCTTCCTTTATGAAAAAGAATTATTAATATTTTTCAACACTAACCCTTCAACATCGGAATTAGAGGAAAATAATGTTACAAAATTAAGGGATAATATTCTAAAAAGAAAAAAGGAATTTTATCGATATAAATCATCACTCCCACCAAAATTCTTAAAAAACGGTATTGAATTTGATGATACTGTAATGGAATATGATAAAAATGCAATTTATGGTGCAGCAGCAAGCCCCGGAATATTCAAGGGCATAGCCAGAGTTGTTGAATCTATTGAAGAACTATCACAACTTGAAGATAATGAAATCCTCATTACTAGTAACACAGACCCGGCCTGGACAGCAATATTCTCAAAGATAGGTGGCCTTATAACAGAAACCGGTGGAATATTATCTCATGGTGCAGTCATTTCTCGGGAATATAGAATACCTGCCGTGACTGCTGTTAAAGGAGCTACTAAAATTTTTAAAACCGGTGAAGAATTGGTTATAAATGGTAACGAGGGTGTTGTCTATAAAAAAGAATAATTATTTTTATAAAATAATGTTAATATCAAAACTTTTAATTTAATGGTGATAACATGGACCTAGAAATGCTAAAAAAACATGAAGAATGGAATGAAAGCTATTATTTTAATTTTCATGATAAAAATAATGATTTAACGGCTTTTATGCGCATTGGAAACAAGATAAATAAAAATGAAAAATCCATGTTCTTCTATGTAATGACTCCTAAGTTAATAGCCGGGATTAAATTAGAAACACCTTGTGATGATAAACCATTAAGTATCGCCGGTTTAGAGTACCAGGAAATAGAACCTGGCCAATGGAGACTCCAGTATGATGGCCTTATTATTAATCCACTAGAAA
>JAUXXK010000227.1 GCA_030681145.1 Methanobacteriaceae archaeon
GGAAAGGATAACACTTGTGGAATGCGTTTTACAAGACAGTTTGGTAATCTTCCCTTTGGTTATGATCATAAATACGTTTATTCCCATTTAGGATATAATCTAAAAATAACCGATTGGCAAGCAGCAATTGGTCTGGCTCAAATAGAAAAATTAGAAGATTTTATTGAAAAACGAAAAAACAATTTTCAAAGACTTTATGATGGACTTGAACCTTTTAAAGAGTATTTCATACTTCCAAAACAATTAGAAAAATCAGATAGCTCCTGGTTTGGATTTCCAATTACCGTTAAAAATAACAAAAATTTTACTCAATTGGAATTGGTAAAACACTTGGAAGATAATAAAATAGGTACCCGACAGTTATTTTCAGGCAATATTTTAAGACAGCCATTATTTTTAGATAATAATATTAAAATCAGAATCAAAAACAGCGCTACTTTAATTTCCAGTAATTTAGATGAAATTGATTACAATAACATCCCCATAACAGATGAAATAATGGAAAATACTTTTTGGATTGGTTTATGGCCGGGAATATTCGAATCTGATATTAAACATATAATATATGTTATCCATGATTTCATTAAAAAAAATGTTAAATAAAGACAGGGAGTTTAGAATGAATATAAAAGTAAGTATTATTATTCCTACATTTAATAGATCTCAATTATTATCAAAAGCTATTGAAAGTGCTTTAGATCAAGATTATGAAAATTTAGAGGTTGTAATATCAGACAACAATTCTGATGACAATACCCAACAAGTTGTGGATAAATACCTTAAAAAAGATAAAAATAGGGGTAGATTAAAGTATTTCATAAATTCCAAAAATTTAGGGATGGTTGGTAATTGGAGGAAAGCATTAAATGAATACATAGATGGTGATTTTTTCCTTATTTTATCCGATGATGATTATTTAATTGATAATAATTACATATCTAAAGCTATTTCACTACTTGAAAAGGATTCTAGCATTTTATCAGTTTATGCAAACGGTTACATCATTAATGAATCATTAAACAAGTTTTATACCCTTTCATTACCATTTAACGAGATTGAAGAGGGTAAAACTATTTTCTTAAGTCGGGGAAAAATCATTCCACAAGATTTAACGCTGTGTAATGTTATATTTAATCGAAATAAGACATTAGAATTAAATTCATTTTCAAATGACAAAAATTTAACGTGTGATTCTGAATTATTCCTCAAGTTATGTTTATTAGGTAAAATTGGTGTTGTAAAAGATTTTGTATCTGTTTATAGACTTCATTCCAACAACTTAATTGATAAGTTAGGTATTGATTATGAATTTTTTATGAATAATATTGATCATCTTACAGAACCATATAATCTTGCAAAAAAAGAAGGCCTATTATCTGAAGAGGAATTAAAAGTATGGGAAGATGGAATATTAAAAAGATCTTTTCAAGGAACATTATCCACAGTGATAACATATTATGGGGAAAATTACAACCTTACATTGGATAAACTTTCCCAAAAGAACCCAGAAGTACTTGAGAAAGCTTTAAACGATCCTAAATTTTCATTATTTTTAAAAACTCGCAAGATAGGATTATTTAAAATATTAGTTAAAGTTTTTGAAAAATTTAGTGCATATAAATATTCCAAAAAGGGCCAAAACATAGAAAAATTAAATTTTGAACATTTTTAATGATCAAAATTTTTTGGATATTAATTATTCCACAGTCACACACTTGGCCAAATTCTTTGGTTTATCCGGATCTATGCCCTTTTCCACACTAATATAATAGGCAAATAACTGCAATGGTACAATATATGATATAGGAGACATTATTTCATCAATTTCTCCATCCATTCCCATTAAATCGTGTGATTCTGATTTAAGGATTTCATCATCTTGAGAACCTACTGAAATCACATGGGCTCCTCTGGCCCGAACTTCTTCCACGTTGCTTAAAGTTTTATCATGGGAGTTTCCTGGAGGTACCACTGCCACTACAGGTACGCCATCGTCAATTAGTGCCAAAGGTCCGTGCTTGAGTTCTCCTGCAGCATATCCCTCTCCATGAATATATGTTATTTCTTTAAGTTTTAAAGCACCTTCTAATGCGGTTGGATATGATAATCCTCTTCCAATGAAAAAGAAATCTGGAACATCTTTATATTTTTTAGCAATATTATGGATATGTTCTTCATTGGCCAACACATCACTCATATATTGTGGAACTTTATGTAAGTCATCAACTAAATCCAAGCGGTTGCTCATATGGGCTGCTAGAATATATATACAGGTAAGCTGACTCACATAAGTTTTAGTCGCGGCCACTCCAATCTCAGGGCCTGCTCTTGTGTAAATAACGTGTTTAGCTTCCCTTGTAGCAGTACTTCCTAAAACATTTACTACAACTAGTGTTTCAGAAGTTTTTTTAGCCATTCTAAGAGCTTTAAGTGTATCTGCAGTTTCTCCAGATTGGCTGATAAATATTACTAAAGTTTTATCATTCATGGCTTTAGCAGAATACTTAAATTCAGATGCAAGAATCACATCAGTAGGTAGGCCCATTAAACTTTCAAATAGATATTTCCCAATTAAAGAGGCATGGTATGATGTTCCACAAGCCACAAAACATATTCTTTCAATATCTCCGAATTCAGATACAATTTTTTCTATATCCTGAGATTCTAATAGGGTATCTCGAACAGCACCCGGTTGTTCGTGAATTTCCTTTATCATAAAATGGTCAAATCCACCTTTTTCAGCCATATCTGGTGTCCATTCAATGATATGGATTTCTTTTTCTATGATTTCCCCTAGCATGTTTTTAACTGTCACCCCAGATTTATCAAGGATGACCATTTCACCGTCCTCCAGGTATATGACATTATCTGTGTGTTTAAGAATAGCCGGTACATCGGATGCCAGAAAATATTTTCCTTCACCTTTTCCTACAATTAAAGGACTTTCTTTACGTACACCAACAATTTTTTCAGGCTCATCTGTAGATATTACAGCAAGAGCATATGATCCATGTATCTGATCCAGAGAATTTCTTACTGAAGATTCTAGATCCATTCCATTAGACATGTATTTTTCTATTAAATGAGGAATAACTTCGGTATCAGTATCTGACTTAAAAATATGTCCTTCTTCAATTAATTGGTGCTTTAATTCATTATAATTTTCAATTATTCCATTGTGAACCACTGCAATTTTTTCAGTGCAATCTGTATGAGGGTGGGCATTTTTACGAGTGGGTATTCCGTGAGTAGCCCACCTTACGTGAGCAATTCCCATATTCCCTGGTAAATCAGATAGCCCTACCTTTTTTTCAGCTTCACTAATTTTCCCCTTTTCTTTTTTAATATTAATTTTTGAAGAGGAAGTGGCAATACCTATTGAGTCATAACCCCTGTATTCTAACTTTTTTACACAATCTAAAAGTACTGGAGCTGCTTTTTCATCTTTTAAGATACATCCAACTATACCACACATCATTTCACCTGTAACGGCCTTTAAGCCTAATCAAAATGATTATCCTATTTTTTATATTAATTTGCAAAGTAATAAATTATATAATTAGTTTATATCTCCTATTTAACAAAACTATAATTTATCTATATAATTAGTTTATATCTGCTATTTAACAAAACATATAACTAATCAATCTCAATTCTTAATTTGTATAAACTATTCTAATCTTATACCATTCCAATTATATTTATTGTAACATTTTAAAATATTAACTAAGAGTAATTTTTATATTTATTTTTTTAATTAGTATATCATTATATTAATTAAATCATAATATATCTCTATAATTAGATTTACATGTATATAAGCCTTTGAGAACAAATAGAAAAATGGCGATATAATGAGTATAAAAGTTGGAAAAGTAATCTACAGTGGTAAAGCAAAAGATGTTTATGAAACTGAACATTCTGACCAGGTCGTCGTTAAATTTAGAGATGATATAACTGCCGGAGATGGCGAAAAAAAGGATTGTCTTCATCAAAAAGGGTATTATAATTCCATTATTTCATCTAAGCTTTTTAAAGTTCTGGAAGAAAAAGGTATTAAAACACAGTATATCGAACTCCTAGAACCCGGTGAAATGCTTTCACATAAGCTTAAAATGATACCTCTGGAAGTTATCACCCGAAATATAGCTGCCGGAAGTTTACTTAAGAAATTTCCCTTTAAAGATAAGCAAGTTTTTGATAACCCCATTATCCAGATGGATTATAAAAATGACGAATATCATGACCCAATGCTAAACGATGATATTTCAATGGCCTTAAATCTGGCTACTAAAGAAGAATTGGATGAAATAAGAGAAATAACTCATAAAATTAATGCCATATTAAAAGATTTTCTGGCCAGTAAAGGAATTAAGCTGGTTGATTTTAAAATTGAATTCGGCTACGATAATGATGGCAATATAGTTTTAGGAGATGAAATAAGTCCAGACACATGTCGTTATTGGGATATTAAAACCTTTGATGTTCTTGATAAAGATTTATTCCGACAGGGCGAATGCGGGATAATGGATGCCTATAAAAAAGTAGCCTCCATGATATTAGATGAAGAAGAACTGCAAAAATTCGAAATTTGAATAAGTTAATAAAAAATTAAATATTTTAATTCATTATTTAAATTTAATTTATGGTGGTTTAATGAAATACGATGTTGAAGTGAAAATTAGTCTAAAAAAAGGGATGTTGAACCCAGAAGCATCTACTATACAGCGTGCACTCGCACTTTTAGGATATGAAGTTCAGGATACTGATACAGTTAATATTGTAAAGTTCTCCATGGATGAAGAAGATACCAATGCTGTAGAAAAAGAAGTGGATGATATGTGCCAGAGATTACTTTGTAACCCTGTAATTCACAATTATGAAATTCAGATTTCTCCCATGAGAGATGAATAATAAATATTAATTAATAGGACTGACCAAACATGAAAGTAGGAGTAATAAGGTTCCCTGGCTCTAACTGTGATCGAGATGTATATCATGCCCTTGAACTGGCAGGTGGAGAACCAGAATTCATTTGGTGGAACCAAAAAGATATTTCCCATCTTGATGCTGCCGTAATTCCCGGCGGATTTTCATATGGAGATTATTTAAGAGCAGGGGCCATAGCGGCAATTACACCTGTGATTGAAGGAATTAAATCTCTGGTTAAAGATGAAAAACCCGTTCTAGGTATATGCAACGGCGCCCAAATACTAGCCGAGGTGGGTCTGGTTCCAGGAGTATTCACTGTAAATGAAAATCCAAAATTCAATTGCCAGTGGACCCAATTAAAAGTAAAAACAAAAAGAACACCATTTACTAGTGGTTATTCTAAAGATGAAATCATTAAGCTGCCGGTGGCACATGCAGAAGGCCGTTATTTCAACGAAAATATGGAATCATTAAAGGAAAATGATCAAATAGTACTGCAGTTTGAAGGAGAAAATCCTAATGGTTCCATGGAATCAATAACAGGTGTTTGTGATGAAACTGGCCTGGTTTGTGCAGTAATGCCTCACCCAGAAAGAGCATCCGAACTTATACTTGGATCAGATGATGGTTTAAAATTCTTTAAGGGAATTGTTAATTACTAAAAATTATATCAATTAACTATCCCAATAATATTAAATAGATTTACTTTTATCTGGCGAATTCTAATTACCATATAAAAAAAAAATAGCATAATAAATCTGATTTAGAAAAAAATTTAATTTTTTTATCAATATAAAGCTGGTGAAGACATGGTAGTACATTTAATAGGTGCTGGTCCGGGTGATCCAGAATTAATCACTCTTAAAGCAGTTAAAGCATTAAAAAAAGCTGAAGTTGTTATTTATGATAGATTGGCCAACGAAGAAATATTAAAACATTCTCCAAATGCCAAATTAATATATGTTGGCAAAAAGGCGGGTGAACACTCCAAAAGTCAGAATGAAATAAATAAGATACTTGTTGATGAGGCAAAAAAATATCAGGAAGTTGTTAGGCTTAAAGGAGGAGATCCATTTGTATTTGGTCGTGGGGGGGAAGAAGTTTTGGCTCTCCAGAATGAAGACCTAGAAGTAGATATGATTCCCGGAGTAACTTCTGCTATTGGAGTTCCCACCACCATAGGACTTCCTGTAACTCACAGAGCAGTGGCTACTTCATTTACTGTTGTTACAGGCCATGAAGATCCTACTAAAAAAGAAAAACAAGTCAAATGGGACTATACTGCAGATACAGTGGTAGTTTTAATGGGAATAGGTAATATTAAGGAAAATACTATGGAAATGATGAAGTATCGTGACCCAAAAACACCAGTCTGTGTAATTGAAAAGGGCACCACACCAGATGAAAGAATTATAACGGGTACATTAGAAAATATATCCCAAAAAGATATTAATCCACCTGCCCTTTTAGTGGTAGGAAATGTGGTGGATGTTTACCAAGAAATGAAGAAAAAATGATGATTTAATGTTATTATTAGTAGAAAATAATAGCTTAAGAACGATTATCATTTAGGCAATATCCATTATTTTTAATCCCCCATTATTTTTAATTACAGATATCAAATTTAAATAGAGGCCATTAAATGTCTGAAAATCATAAGGGTAAAATAATTGCAATCACCCGACCTATTGAACGCTCTCAATCTGCAGTTAATATTGTGGAAGAATTAGGAGGTGTTCCATTTATAGTTCCCACTCTTGAACTTAAGCTTACATGCACCCCCTCTTTGATGGAGCTTTGTCAAAATATTAAGAAACTTGATTGGTTAATATTTACTTCCCCCACAGCAGTAGAATCTATTTTTAAATTTTGTCCACATTTATTACAAAAATTAAGGCCCATATGTAAAATTGCGGTTATTGGACCAAAAACTCGAGATTTTGTGGAATCTAAAGGATTAAGCGTGGATATAATGCCTTCTGAATATACTGCCGAAGGATTACTTGACTCATTTTTGCCCTACGATTTAAAAAGAAAAGATGTTGGAATTCCACGTACCATGGCGGCCCGTAAAGTTTTACCAAATGAGTTAATAAAAAGAGGAGCTCATGTTTTTGTGGCTGAAGCATATGAATCAATAATTCCTGCAGAAACATCTTCTATACAAGATTTAATAAAAAAAATTATGAATATGCAAATTGCTGCAGTTACTTTTACCAGTCCATTAACTGTGCATAATCTTTTTAAAATTGCAAGTAATACTGAACAATCAGAAATAATTAAGATTTTTTCCCAAAATGATGTTTTAGTTGCAGCCATTGGTCCAATTACTGGGAATGCTCTAATTGAATATGGAATAATTGATGCTATTATTCCAGAAAAGTATACTGTAAAAGACATGATGCAAAAATTATTTGAGTACCTATAATTTTAATTTCACCAAATCTACAAACTATAAATGAAAATTAAATAATGATAAAATAATAAAAATAATATTACCACATTTTAGTATACAACTTAATAGATTAAAACAAATATATCAATTATTTATTACTATGGGCAGCCATATAGCAACCTATCAATAAATGGAGGATTGATAAAATAAAAACCATAATTTGGCCAGTTTATATTGATTCTGCAAGAACCCGAAAAGAAGGAAGAAAAATCTCCAAAAAAGATGGGGTTAAGTCTCCAAAATTAAGTGAAATTTCCAGAGCAGCTCGAAAACTGGATCTTAAACCAGATACGGAAAATAATAAATCTTATCCCGGAATGTGGTGGGAATCAAGCGGGAGAATAATAGTAGAACGTAAAGAAATGTCAAAAAAAGATCTTCTTTTAAAAATAAGTAATACAATTAACGGTTCCAGAAGTAAATAATTCATTTAAAGTATGTAAATTATAGATATAATATAAATAGTAATAATTATAATAATATTTTTAATATAGTTTAATAAATTATTTTAATAGATTTATAAATTCTTATTTGATTATAAATAGACAATAAATAAGGAGAAAAACATTGAAAACATCTGTGCCTGAGCCTATGGAAAAAGCATTTTCTAAAGCCAAAAAGATGGTAGAAACCGCTGAAGATATAAAAATTTACAGCCACATCGACTGTGATGGTATAACTGCTGGAGCAATTATATCAACCATGCTGGAGCGTATGGATAAAGAACATGAAGTGGAATTCATAAGTTTAGATAAAATTGACCAGCTAAAACTGGAAAATGATCTCACAATATTCTCCGATCTAGGATCCGGGCAAGCCACAGAAAAACTATCCACTTCTTCTTCAAATATATTAATACTTGACCATCACCCCTCATTAAGAGGTCGTGATTTTAATTATTCTAACATTCAAGGGAAATTTTTGGAAATAAATCCTCTTTTTTATGGTATTAATGGCTCTCATGAAATATCCGGGGGAGGAATGGCTTATTTACTTGCCAGAAAATTTGGTTACAGTGATTTAAGCTGGATGGGGGTTTTATCTGGTGTGGGAGATATGCAAAATAGTCTTTCCGGGAAGTTAGAAGGACTAAATAGTATGATACTTCAGGAAAGTATTCAAGAAGGGCAGATAAAATCCATTAATGATTTAGCAATTTACGGAAGACAAACCAGGCCTTTATTTGTAGCTTTATCTTATTTTGGAGATGTCCATCTCCCCATTACCAATAATAAAACAGAAAGTATTCTTTTATTAAATAAACTAGGCATAGAAAAGAAAAATAAAAAAGAGCACCGAAAACTTTGTGATTTATCAAGTGATGAAAAGGGCAAATTATTTTCTGAACTGGTTAAGATGTTATCCCGCGAAGTGCCTCAAAGATACATAAAACATATTCCTAAATTAGTATTAGCTGATTCTTATGAATTTTTAAATGAAGAACCATATACTCCCTTAAGAGATGCCAGTGAGTTTTCAACTGCAGTAAATGCATGTAGTAGAAATAAAAGAGCAGATGTAGCACTTAATATATTAAAAGGAGATAGAATTACTGCTTTGGATGAAATGGATATTTTATCAAAAGATCACCGGCGTTATCTGGCTCAAAAGATAGAAGTTATTGAAAATGAAGATATGATAATCTCTATGGAAAACTTGCAGTATTTTGAAGGAAATGGAATTAAAAGCGAGGTTATAGGAACCATAGCTGGGATGATTTTAAGTTATGGTGACTGGAAAAAACCAATAATAGGTTTTACCCAGATAAGTGATGAAAATAATGACATTAAAGTTTCTCTTAGATGTTCTCGCCTCTTAGCCTACGATGGAATCCATTTTGGCCATATAATTAGAAATGTGGCCGAAAAAGTTGGAGGAAGCGGAGGAGGGCACTCCGTAGCTTGCGGCGCATATCTACCTGCAGATAGGAAGGAAGATTTTTTAAAACTCTTCAATCAATGTTTAAACAATAAATTAAGTACTTAAAACAATTTATATTAAATATATTAATGTATAAAACTGACCCCTTATAATTTGAATTAATCATGAAAATATGGGGCCAAACAAAAGGGATTAAAATGAAGATTTTTAAGAATAAAGGCGAATTAACACGATTTCAGATACTTAGTGAAATTGCCCGTAACCAGCCACATTTAAGACAAAAGGATATAGCTGGAAAATTAGGAATTACTATCCAGGCCGTTTCAGAAAATATTAAAAGTCTGGTAGAGAATGGTTACATGGAATCTGGGACTGGGCGTTCACGGTATAAAATAACCAAAAAAGGTATCGAAAGAATTAAAAAAGAAGCAATATCTCTTAGAAATTACTCTGATGAAGTTTTAGAAACCATGAATACTTATAAATCAGTATGGCCGGCTATTGCTCAAGAAGATTTAGAAACCGGCGACGAAGTAGGACTTTTCATGAAGGACGGAACTTTATTCGCCTCTAAAAAAACGGCTACAGCTCATGCGAAAGTACTCTCTGATGTTCAGGCCGGCGAAGATGTAGCCCTTATAAGTCTAGGAGGAACCATTGAATTAAGTCCTGGAAATGTAGTTATACTTGTTTTATCTACAGTTAAAGAGGGAGGATCCCGTACCGCAGATATTGA
>JAUXXK010000477.1 GCA_030681145.1 Methanobacteriaceae archaeon
GATCCTGGCAGCATAATCTTCCACATACCAAGCACTTACTCACAGCAGGTTTACCACAAAAATCACACTTTTCACTATCTTGCATAGGTACCACCCTTTAAATAATTAAATAAAAAGCTATTTTCAATTAGTAGATTATAATACCTTCAAATATCTCAGGAATTAATATGGAATAATTAATGCAAACAATTAGATTTCCTTCTTTAGACACAATACCAACAAATATTTTTTTTAATATTTTTATTTACAGATAATATATTATTAATAATTATGGAGTATTAACTTATGCGGCCCCTGTTGGTTATTCTCCACCAATCCGGTAACCAACATAAGTTTGGCTAATAAATATCCCCAAGAAAGTGGGTTCAAGTTTGGTGTTAAGTTTTTCCGTTTTTTATGTCCAGCATCATATAATAAATGATTTATATTATCTCAAACACATTATTATTGTAGTTTTACATTGTCCGTTTAAAAAAAAAAACGTTTATTATTCTATAATTTTTAATATTCACACATCTTCATTGATAAAATCGGACAAAAAAAACTTAAAAAATTGTAAAAGGAGGTGAAAAATAGTTGATCAAAAAAGAACACAAATTAAAACAAATAACACTTTTTATGGCTTTGATTACACTGATATTTATATCAATTAGTCCGGTTATGGCTGATTCGCCCGATGCCTTGGCTGACAGTCAGAACCCTAAAGCCATGAATGACAACCAGAACACTGGACAGTCCCAGTATGTTGGACCTCAAAACAACAGCACCAAATGGAACTATACCACTGGAGATCAAGACAGTCAAATATTTCATGCACCCTCTGTAGGTCCCGATGGCACCATATACTTGCCAACTCGATTCAATAATGGAACAAATCATCTGGCTAATTTATATGCACTAAATCCAGATGGAAGCAAAAAATGGAATTATACCATTTTAGATGGAATCCTGAATGAGAACTGTTACAATGAATTTGTAGGATCTCCAGCCATTACAGCTGATGGTACCATCTATATTACAGGTGAATTCCACGATAATACCCGGACTTACGGTATGGTATATGCCTTCAATCCTGATGGAACTGTAAAATGGAAATACATCCTCAACGAAGGATATGCAGTCTACATGAGAGGATCTCCAGCAGTTTGGACTGATGGAACTATCTACTTCAGCAGCAGCTATTCCACACAAGGATGGAACGCTAAATTAAACGCGTTAAATCCTGACGGCACTAAAAAATGGGAATACGGTGTTTCTGAAGGAGAGATGGGTGATAATGTACCCTCTCCAGCTATAGCTCCCGATGGAACTATCTACTTTGTATATCACGTTTGGTGGTCTTATAGTGACAGAACAGTTAACCTATGCGCCTTCAATCAGAATGGAGGTATAAAATGGGTTTACCAATTTAATGGAGGAGTAAGTTCACATCCAGCAGTGGCCAGTGATGGAACTATCTACTTAGCAGATTACAATGGCAAATTATACGCAATAAACCCAGATGGAACACTTAAATGGCAATATACGGCTCAAAAGGGAGATTACACTGGTTTTATGACTGCTCCTTCAGTATCTAAAGATGGTACTATATATGTAGGAGGCTATTTCAAAGAAAATGATGGATATCCTGGTATTTTATACGCCTTTAATCCAGATGGAACACTTAAATGGAGTTTCACCACTGCTCGTCAAGTTGGCATAAATCCAGTAATAGGTGCCGATGGAACCATTTACTTTGGTGATGGTGGTGGCGTAAATACATTCTATGCTTTAAACCCGGACGGAACCATTAAATGGTCATTAGCAGTTGATCCAAGTACTTCCGCAGCTCTATCTAGTGATGGTACCCTATACTTTGGGGTGAATAGTGATGGAATCTATTATCTCTACGCTGTTCAGGGACCCGGAGTTAATCCTGGAAACGATACTAACACCAACAATACCAATACCAACAATACCCTTGTTAACGCATCAACCACTACATCATATGACACCGTGGGAATGCAAAACACTGGAATGCCATTAACCGGAGTAATCCTGGCATTTTTAATGGTTGTAAGTGGATTTATATACATCCATAAAAAGGAATAATGGGATTTTACATCCCACTCCCAATTTTTTTTTTAATCCCTATATTATTTAATAAAACAGTTTACAATATCTTAGAACTGTTTGAAAACTTATAATTTGTATTACAATCAATATATTTTTCCTTAAAAAAAATAAAAGTAAAATTATTTTTCAAAATAACCATATTTGAAAAGAAATTGTATTATGAGTTTTCCATCTTTTTTAAAATATCTTTAATTTGTGTTTCAATTTCAGGAAGCCTGTTTTTAATGGTTTCCCAGACTATTTCAGGATCAACTCCAATATCCATGGATTAGTTTATCTCGCATTCCGGCCATTCCTTTCCAGTTAATATTATCATTTGAACTTTTAAATTGGTTTGATATATTCTTAGCAGCCTCACCAATAACTTCTAAGTTTCTTAAAACAGCATCGAATGTTTTCATATCATTTATAAAATCAGAATAGTCCAAATCACAAATATATTGATCAATAAATTGAATGGATTCTAAAATATCTTCAAGAAATAATATTTCCAATTATTCATGTTGAACATGGAAAGAAACTTGTTGAAATAATGCCGAGTGCCAAGGGATTATGGTTAAAGGGTGTTGGACGTGTTTTTCCATTTCCAAATATGGATAGTATTAAAAAAATCATTATCTCAAATTTTGATAGATAATTATAATATAATAATTCCACACTAATTCTAATGGAATTTTTAAACCTAAATCATT
>JAUXXK010000004.1 GCA_030681145.1 Methanobacteriaceae archaeon
ACTACTCAAACACTTATTGGGGATATTTTAGCTGAAGATATTGATGTGGCATACTCCACATATTTGGGATACGATGAAATAGCTCATCATTCAGGAGTGCGGGATTTTGATGCATTTTATGCTCTAAAAGGATTGGATAAACAATTTAAAAGGTTGGAAAATGCTGCTAAATACACTAATAGGCATTACTATTTCGTTATTCAATCAGACCATGGTCAAACTAATGGTGCAACATTCAAACAGAGATATGGTATTAGTCTGGAAGACTTGGTTAGAGAGTTACTCCCTGAAGAAATGAATATATACAGTGAATTATCATCCAATGAAGATCACTTTTCTCAAGCAGTTACTTCTCCTTTATACAGTGGAAAAAAGTATATTGAGAATAAAAAGGACTATGCTAAGCAAAAAGGAAAAGGAGTAGTAACTAACACTCTAAAAAACATTAAAAATAGCCCTATTGGCAAAGGAAAAGTTTTAGGATACATTCAAGATTACGAAGTTTCTCAAAAACGCTCAAAAAATACAAGTGAAGAAGCAGAAGTAATTGTTCTAGCCTCTGGGAATTTAGGGCTTATATATTTTACACAGTGGGTAGAAAAACTTTCCTATGAAAATATAAAAAATATTTTTCCAAATTTAATTCCAGGACTGGTAAATCACGAAGGAATAGGGTTTATAATGGTTTATTCTGAAGAATATGGCCCTATGGCAATTGGAAAAAAAGGAATATATTATTTAAATCATGACAAGGTAGAAGGTCAAAATCCTTTAGAAAATTTTGGAAAAAATGCCGCAAAACATCTTTTAAGGAGCAGTAAATTTGATTATTCACCAGATATAGTGGTAAACAGCTTTTATGATCAAGAAAAAAATGAAGTTGCCGCTTTTGAAGAGTTAATTGGAAGCCACGGAGGACTAGGTGGTGGCCAGTCCAGACCATTTGTAATGTATCCTTCTCGCTGGAAATTAGAAGATGAAGAAATTATAGGGGCAGAACATCTCCATAGGGTCTTAAAAAGTAAAATTAATTATATTAAAAATAATATTGAAACTTAATTAACTATTCAAATTTTTTTTTCTAGTTTTATTTATCTGGGAATGATCTTCTAATCTATATTCCAATTATTGACCATGTTCTTTTTCTGGTTATTACTTTTACTTAAAAACATATTAATTTATGGTTACACTTGCAATGCACCTCTTTGAAATAAAAAATTATTGTGAAAATGATTGATATAATTTATAATATGAATTGTAATATCTACGATTCCCATCAAATCTATATAATTTAAAAAACAAATTAGTATTATAAAAGAGGCAACTATAATGAATAAATTTAGTGGAGAATCCGGGGAAATGAAAGAACTGGCAAAATCTTATTTAGAATCTTTGTTGCTAATTAAAAGAGATGTTGCTAGCGAAATGATAATTAAAGCTATTGAAAATGGTGCAGACATTAAAAAGATATATATAGATGTTTTTGAGTCTTCACAACACGAAGTTGGTCGTTTATGGCAAAATAATTTAATAAGCGTGGCTCAGGAGCATTATTGCACTGCCGCAACTCAAATGATTATGTCACAACTCTATCCATATATATTTAAAGGATATAAAAATGGTCATCGGCTGGTAGCAACTTGTGTAGAGGGAGAAATGCACGAAATAGGCGTGCGGATAGTTTCTGATTTTTTTGAAATGGAAGGATGGGATACCTACTACCTAGGAGCGAATACCCCAAATAATAGCATAGTTGAAACCTTAATTCAGCTTGAACCAGAAGTGATTGCTATTTCTGCATCTATACCATATAATTTAGGATCAGTTGTTGAGTTAATTAACGCAGTTCGAAAATCAACAGCTTCGAAAATTAAGATTTTAGTAGGTGGCCGTCCTTTCAGCCTATCTCCAGAACTATGGAAAAAAGTAGGTGCAGATGGATATGCATCTAATGCTCTAGAAGCCGTGTCAATAGCAAAAGAATTCATTTCAAATGACAAAAATACCGAGAAATCCCATGACAAATAAAGACATTTTATCTGCCATCCCCCCGGAAACTCTGTCAGCATTTCAAGATAAAGCCCCAGAAATTATCAAAGAATCCGTAAAGCGTTCTTTGAAAAATAAAAATGATATAGTTCAACATGGAGATGAAGCCGAAAAACTTCTCAAAATTGGAATGGAATATATAACCAAGATGTTGGAATCCGCCATGAGCTTAGGAGAAATCTCTTTATTAAAAGATCAATTATCTTGGGCATGTGATCGACTTCCTCATGACGGCGTTGAGATGGAAATTTGCTTAGTCGTTTTAATATTTACAGAGATGTAGTAGATGAAAAGTTGCCTAAAAAACACTCTCATGAGATTAATCGTTATTTAGATTGGATGATTGACTATCAAAAAGAACTCATTATCTTAAAAGGATGAATATTCAAACTAAAAACTAATTTTTATAAATCTGTGGGGGCTCTTTATGGACCAATATAAGATAGAAGGAGTTTTAATATGTTGTGATTTGAGTGGAAAGGTTCTTGAATTAGTATATGATGGTTTAAAAATCGGTGCAAATGTTAAAAATGGAGAATCTTTTTTGAATATATTAGATGAAGGCAGTATTAATAAAGGTTCTAATTTTATTAAAAAAGTAAAAACTGAAAATGCGAGTTTCAATTGGGAATTAAACATTCCCTATAATCAAAAAATGGAGGTTATTCATTTTTCAGGATTTATAATCAATAGAGGTATGCTAATTATTGGAGTAAACTCTTTTGACAAAATGTCAAATTTTATTGAAGAGTTGAGTAGGATAAATAGTGAACAGGCCAATTTTTTACGTAAGCAAATGAAAAATGCAAGTAATCACATCTATTCAGAACTCAATGATAATAAATTATACGACGAAATGAGCCTATTGAACAACGAACTTACCAATACTAAACGAGAATTAACTAAAACTAACCTCCAGCTAGAACAATCATTAGAAGAAAAGAAGATGCTTTTAAAAGAAATCCATCATCGAGTTAAAAATAATTTGATGGTAATTTCAAGTCTATTAAGTCTCCAGTCACAATATATTAAAGATAAATATGATCTTGATCTATTCAAAGAAAGTCAGAATCGTGCTAAATCCATGGCACTAATACATGAACGATTGTATCGCTCAACTGATCTGAAAAGTATTAATTTTGGAGATTATATTCAAACATTGGCCACAGATCTATTCGAAACTTACGTAACCAACCCCGACCGGATAAAACTTAATATGGATCTAGAAAATGAAATGGTTGATATCAATAACACAGTTCCACTGGGCCTAATAGTTAATGAACTAATTACTAATTCTATGAAGCATGCCTTTAATGATGATATTGAAGGCGAAATAAAGATCAAATTCCAAAAAAAGAATGATAAATTTACATTAATAGTAGAAGACACGGGTATTGGATTTCCAGATGATTTAGATTTCAAAAATACTGAATCATTAGGATTACAGTTAGTAAATAGTTTAACCAATCAAATAGGTGGTAAAATCGAGTTATATACCCACCATGGAACCAAGTTTAAAATAACATTTAAAGAATTTTTGAATAATTAATAACAAAAACGATTAAATTTGATATTATATTTTTTAATGAAGTTTGACATTATTATTACTACCCTATCATTTTACCTACAAATTATACTTATAATGTCCCCATCTTCTAATTCATGGTCACTAGCCACTCGCATATTCTTACGGGCATCCACTGCATGTAGGAATTTCTCACCAATATCAGTATGGATCACATAGGCCATATCCCTAGGTTTAGATCCTCGAGAAATCAGTATAGCATCAGGTAAAACATTTCCTTTCTGATCACATAGTTTGTGTTCATCTTCCACCGGGTAAACTACTATCATATCCAGTAGGTCAAACACCGCTTCATTTAATGCTTTTTGAACTCCCGTACTGCCATATTTTTTTAAAACATTTTCACGAATATACACCAGTGCCTTTTTCTGGTTTTCACTAAGTTTATTCGCTTCCAATATTTGGAAGTCACCATCACCAGAATGATAACTTATAAGACCCGCTTGAGCCGCTCGGGTAAGTGCCATTTCTGATTCAGCAGACGCTGCAATAACATTAGGGTATTTTTCCTGCAATCTTTTGATATTTTCTTCAGATGTAGGCAAATCCGCTTTATTGGCTACAATTATGGTGGGTTTGGCGATTTTAAGAAGTTTTCTTAAAAATTTAACCAGTTCCTCTTTTTCCCAACTAGTGTAATCAGTTTCCATTTCCCTTCGAGCTTCTAAAATATCTTCCAATAATATCCCTGTTCCAGAAAGCTGTTCATGTAGTACTTTACTCATATCTAATCTTTCAGACATGGCTTTTCTTACCAATCGTTCCCAGTTCCTTTCCACAATGGCATACAACCACATGGTTACTTCTGTTTCTAAGAAATCAACATCGTCAAGAGGGTCGTGGGTGCCAGCTTCTACCGGCCTTCCTTCTTCATCAGTAGATCCTGAAGCATCTATAACATGAATTAGAACTTTCGCTTGGCGAAGATCATCCAAAAATTTATTACCTAACCCTCGCCCTTCGTGGGCTCCGGGAACTAGTCCGGCCACGTCAATAAGTTCCACCGGTATTAATCGTCTTCTTTCCTCACACTGGGAGTTTCTGGGTTTACATTCCACCCCTAGTTCTTCACAAGGGCATTTTGTATCCACATGTGATACTGCTTTATTGGCATCTATGGTAGTAAATGGATACCCGGCTACTTCGGCCTCAGAAAGGGTGGCTGAGTTAAATAATGATGATTTTCCAACATTAGGTTTTCCGGTTACTGCAATCTGGAGCATTTTATCACTTCTTTTATTAAATAATTAAGCTAAATATATGATAATTTAAATCAAAATTAATGTATAATTTAAAATTGTTTGATTATTAGATTAAGACAATAATAATATAAATAATAGATTTATATCCACTAAGTAAATAAATTGTCCTTCAAAATATTATTTATATGAATTTTTCTTAAAGTATTGATACTAAAAAATAATAAAAATCTATAGGAGATTTATACTATGTCAAAACTTTATATCGCAGGAATAGGGCCCGGTTCTGCAGATTACGTTATTCCAGCTGCAAGAACTGCAGTAAAATCGGCAAAAATTACCATAGGGAGTAAAAGAGCATTGGATTTATTTCCCGAAGCAAGTGAAAAAATTTATCTAAATGTTAAAGATGTTCAAGAAAAATTGGAAATGGCTGTGGATCTTGTCCATGAAGGAACCAGTGTATGCGTCCTTTCCACCGGCGATCCAGGATTTTCTGGAGTTTTAAAGCCTATAAAAAGAATAATTAAAGATAAAAAATTAGAAAGAAGTATTAATCTCGAAGTTATCCCTGGAATAAGCTCCCTCCAACTTTGTGCGGCTCGTTTAGAAATACCATGGGATGAATCAGATCTCATGACATTCCATGGCCGTGAAAATTCTGTGGAAGTAATGGATATCTTAGATAATGGTCGTCCCACAATTACTCTTCCATCCAAGAGTACAGCAGACATGGCCCAGTTTTTACTAGATAATGGGGTGAATCCCAAACGTAAAGTGGTCATTTGTGAGCGTTTAAGTTACTCAAATGAAGAAGTTGTCGCCAGTACTATAGAAAAAGTAGCGCAGAGTAATTTTACGTATATGTGCGTTATGGTGATTTATTAATTAAAAATGCTTAAAATGAGTAATTTTTTAAAAATGTGGGGAATCATTTTATTATTATTCTAATTTTTATTCGTGATTTTTAAATAATAAACAAATATCATTCTAAACATATTTCATCATCATCTTCACTCCAAGGCGGTGAAACCACACATAAAAACTTCAAAACAACATCTGAAATATTTTTTATAAATTGTATTTCCATTGGAGGAATATAAACAGCTTGTCCTGGTTCTAAAACAGCCTCTTCATCACCAATATGCATCAAACCTTTACCTTCTAGAATAAAATAAACTTCAGCAGATTTTATTAGCCTATGAGGATGAGAAGACTCACCAGGTCTTAAAGTAGCGTGAGCCAAACTGCAATTCATTTTTATTTCTCGATTTTCGCGTTCTGGGTGAAATAATTCACAAATAAATGTCCCATCCACCGTTTCAAAGTACTCAGAAGTTTTTAAATCTTTTATAATCATGAAATCAGCTTTTAATACTATTTACAAAATATTCAGAAATTAATTAAAAAATTAAAAATGCCATTTGTTTAAACTATTGAAAGAATTGAAAGAAAAGAATTGAAGAAAATATTTGTTTATTCAAACATTTTCCGCATACATCTTCGGATAGTACCTTCCGCAGCTGTTTCACCCATTAGATTCTGCAATTCTTTGGCCAATGCTTGAGCTGCCACCAGATTGGTTGGTTGAATGGTTCCTTTTTCCACCCAGGTTTTTACCTTGTCATCCAACCTCTCCAAAGTGTTTAAAGCAGCGTCCAGTTCTTCCTGTTCTTCCAACAAGTGCATGGATTTAGCACTCTTAATTAGAAGTTCAGGATTCATGGCTTTCAACATTCCATTAACACCCGAAGATTCTACCAGGGAAGCTATAGTCTGTAAGGTCATTAAAATTTGTTTTTCCACCATTTCTTCAGGAGCTTTAATTATTTGAGTACCGACAAAATAATAATCCAGAACACCCGATAAGGTTACAGCGGTTACTAATGAGCCCATGTCTGCTACTGCAGACGATACATCCGCTGGAACAATATATGCGTCTTTTCCACAGCTTTCAGCCAGCTGTAAACATTTCTGGATTTGTTCCTCTGTGGCAATATCCAGATCACTAGAAGAATGTCCACCAATAACATAGTGCCCATGTTGAGGAGTTCCAGGTACTGCTGCCGGGTGCAAAGATGCTATACCAATATCTTTTCTATCTCTTCGTAATTCACGCTCTAAAACGTAGTACAAAACAATAGGAGAAACAGTGCATGTGTTAGCTATAATTCCATTTTCAGGAATATGTTTTGTAATTTCTTTGGCAATCTCAAAAGTTTTTTTACCAAAAGGAGTAAATAAAACTGCTATTTCAGCATTTTTAGCGGCTTCAGCATCATCAGCAGTCACAGTGACCCCTGCATCTTCAACAATCTTCCAATGCTCATCTTCCAACATGGCACGATTTGGCTCGGCCAGGTATACTTCATGACCTGCCTGAGCATATTCAATAGCCATTCGACTTCCCCCATATGGAGGTACACCGCCGTATTTTTCTGGCAATTTAAGTTGATTTACATAAAGGTCCTGATTTCCTGCACCATACACTGAAACTTTCATTTTTTTCACCACGAATAATTTCTTTATCCATAATTATTGACAATTTATTATAATCAAAAATTATTTCTTATTATATATTGCTTCCAAACTACATATTAAAATAATATGGTTTTAATTAGAAAATTATTATAAATATCATTATAAATAAAAGAATAATAATACAAATTATTGATTTTCTAATAAATTCTTGAAAATTTTAAAATAAATAATGAAAATGTTACATTTTAGTTTACTAAAATTAATTAATAAAAAAAAATTATTATAGAGTTATATGGTTATAATTAATCTGTGTGTTTACCATATAAAATTTCAGCAACTTTTTCTAATGTTTCGATTCCTTTAGCCTCTTCTTTAAGCAAAGGAACTTCAGCCACCAACTGATCACTGAATTTTTCTTCAATCATTTTGAGTCTTTGTTGTTGTAAGTTTCTTCTGGATTCACAAAACTCACAGTCAGTAACTTCCGGTAGAACTTGGTTTACAATAACCCCGTCAGAGTGAATGTTGTATTTTTCCAAAGCCTCCATTGCTCTTTCAGATTCATAAATAGACATTTCTTCAGGAATAATGACCATTTTAAAGGAAGTTCTATCAGGATTAGCCATGATGTCTCTAGCTTCACGAATTCTCTTTTTTGTCACTTCCATATCTTCTAATGCATGGTCTTCCTCTTCTTCATCTCCCATGAATGGAAGAATATTTTTAAAGGCCTTGGCCATGCTTCCCATCTGTCTCCTTATTTTAATCATTTTGCCCACCCAAGAATCCATCATTTCCGGGAAGGAAAGTAATCTAAGAGTATGTCCAGTTGGGGCTGTGTCGAAAATCACAACGTCGTACTCATTAGTAGTCATGTACTGCATGAATATGTCAAAAGCAGCGGTTTCATCAATCCCCGGTGCCATGGAAGCCATATCCATCTGATCTTGGAGCATGTCCATCCCCATTCCAGGATTCATAGCCTGTTGTTCCTTCATTTTGGCCTGGTATTGTTCCATGGCCACTTCAGGGTCTACTTCTACAGCAAACAGATTTTCAGTTATAGGAGTAGGATAGTGCCCAATTGGTCTTTCCAGTGAATCACCCAGAGAATGTGCAGGGTCAGTAGAAATTACCAATGTTTTTTTTCCCGATTTAGACATCCATAAAGCAGTAGCGGCAGAAACTGTAGTTTTACCCACGCCTCCTTTTCCTCCAACAAATACAAAGGTTGTTTTTCCCTTATTAAATTTAAATAGATCTTTAAATGCCATTATAATCCTCCTAATACAATATTAAAATATATTAAAGTGGACAAAAGCTTATTTCATCATTATTAGTCTTTTTTATAGTAGATATATCGAATATATTATCCTTACTTTTAAACTTATCTTATATAATAATTAATAAACTATATCATGCGAATAAATATGGCTAGATTCATACTCAATTCATTAATATTTTAGGAGAATTAAATATCATTTTTTCTTCTGGCAAATTATTAATAAGTAAAAAGTTGGCGATTATAAATGGAAAATATAGAAATTCCCCAATTAGATGCTTCAAAAACCATTAAAAAAATAGAAGAATTTATTAAAAGTAGAGTTGAAAGTTCAGGATCCTCAGGGATTGTTTTAGGCCTAAGTGGAGGAATTGATTCAACTTTGGTGGCTTACTTATCCCAAAGAGCTTTAGGAGCCCATAATGTACTGGCAATCATTATGCCCAGCAAAACAACTCCTTATGAAGATTTAGAGCACGCAAAAAAAGTAGGGAAAATACTTGGAATTGAGTATGAAACTATACCAATTGATCATCTGCTAAAATTTTTCCCAGATTTATGTCCCCATACACCAAATGAACTTGCTTTAGCCAATTTAAAAGCCAGAATGAGAATGATGATTCTTTATTATCATTCCAATTCATTAAATAGAATTGTAATGGGTACTGGAAACCTCAGTGAACTTATGGTAGGTTATTTTACCAAATACGGAGATGGGGGAGTAGACATATTACCTATTGGGGATCTTTACAAGACCCAAGTATGGAAAATTGCTCAAGCACTGGAAGTTCCCAAAGAAATAATTGAAAAACCGCCAGCAGCAGGCCTATGGGAGGGTCAGACTGATGAAAAAGAACTAGGAATAGAATACCGCGTCTTGGATAAAATTCTCTATTTAATGTTTGATGAATCAATAACAGATGATTTAGTTGCTAAAAAAATTAATTTACCATTGAAAGAAATTCAAAGAATAAGAAAGAGAGTTGAATATTCTCAGCACAAAATTTGTTCTCCAGAAATACTTTCCCTAAGATAATAAATAGAATAATTAAACATTGCCGATAGACATATTTAATGAGATGATAAAATGTTTGCTCTGATTTACATTACCACTTCCAGCAAAGAAGAATCAACCCTTATTGGAAATAAACTGGTCTCAGATAGACTGGTTGGGTGTGCCAATATAATCAGCGATATAAAATCTTTCTACTGGTGGCATGGAAATCTAGAAGAAGATAATGAATCCTTGCTTTTAGTTAAAAGTCTTTTAAGTAATGTAGATAATATTGTAAAAAGAGTAAAAGAATTACACAGCTATGAAAATCCATGCATAGTGGCTCTTCCAATAATAAATGGATCAAAAGAGTATCTTACATGGTTAAAAGAAGAAATAGAATTTGAAAAAAAAATTGAATAATTATCCTTTGATTGGAATATATTATATTTATAAAATAAATTAAAAATTATAATCATTATTAAATTTTTGTTCGGTGCATCATTAAAATTTCAGATTATTAATTGTTTAAAAATTATATTATATTTATTTACAAATTGAGACTTATTTGTGACGGTGATTTTGTTGAAAAAGAACGTGGAGAGTAAATGGCAGAAAAAATGGGATGAGTCGAAAATATTTCAATCAAATCCAGATGATAGGGAAAAATTATTCTTAACTGTAGCATACCCATATCCCAGCGGAGCCATGCATATTGGACACGGCAGAACTTACACCGTGCCTGATGTATATGCACGTTTTAAAAGAATGCAGGGTTATAATGTATTATTTCCCATGGCATGGCACGTTACAGGCGCTCCAGTTATTGGAATAGCCAAACGTATACAACGTCAAGACCCATGGACACTCGATATTTATAAAAATATTCATAAAGTACCTGAAGAAGAGCTTGAACAGTTTACTGATCCAGAATATATAGTAAAATATTTCAGCAGCGAATATCATGATGTTATGAATCATATGGGATACTCCATTGACTGGAGAAGAGAATTTAAAACTACTGATCCATCTTATCAGAAATTTATTGAATGGCAAATTCGCCAACTCAAAGATAAAGGTCTGGTTAGACGTGGAGCCCACCCAGTAAAATACTGTGGGGAATGTGAAAACCCAGTAGGAGATCACGATCTCTTAGAAGGAGAAGGAGTTAGTATTAACGAATTAACTCTCCTTAAATTTGAAATTGATGGTTTTTATCTGGTTCCCGCTACTTTTAGACCTGAAACAATTTATGGCACTACCAATCTCTGGTTAAATCCCGAAGCTCATTATTTAAAAGTGAGTGCTGATGGAGAAAAATGGTTAATTAGTGCAGAAGCTTATGATAATATTTCACAGCAAAAAAATCTGGAAATTATAGAAGAAGTTGATCCAAAACCATTAGTTGGACAGATGGTGAAAAACATCGTTACTGGTGAAAAACATCCTATCCTACCTGCCAGTTTTGTTGACCCAGAATACGGTAGTGGTGTTGTTTTTTCAGTTCCAGGGCATGCTCCAGCCGATTATATTGCATTAAATGATTTAAAAAATAATTCAGAGCTTTTAAAAGAGTATGAGCTAGAAGAAATTGTTAAGAAAATACAGCCCATCAACGTTATCACTCTAAAAGGCTATGGTGAATTTCCCGCACAGGAATTAATTGAAAAACTTGGTGTAAAAAATCAAGAAGATCCTAAACTTCCAGAGGCCACCAACGAACTTTACAAGCAGGAACATGGCTTGGGAATAATGAATAAAAGTATACCAACTTATGGAGGTCATAAGGTTTCTTTTGCCAGAGACAAAATCAGTTCCCAGCTGCGAGAAATTGGTCAAGCCAGTATAATGTATGATTTTGCAGAAAGACCAGTTATTTGTCGTTGTGGTAACCGTTGCATGGTTAAAATAATGGAAGACCAGTGGTTTATGAAATATTCTGATGAGGACTGGAAAAAAGCAACCAGAAACACACTAGAAAAAATGAAAATGGTTCCTGAAGAAGTTAGAGCAAATTTTAACTATTATATTGGTTGGTTACATGATTGGGCATGTTCACGTAGGATTGGACTGGGAACAAAAATTCCATGGGACCCTCAGTGGATTATAGAACCATTAACAGATTCCAGCATTTATATGTCATACTATGCAATTGCTAAATACCTCCGAGAAATGAATCCTGATCATTTAAATGATGAATTCTTCTCCAAAGTATTTTTAAATAAAGACGGGAATGTTAAAGTTGAAGAAAATCTTTTAAATAAAATAAAAGATGAATTTAACTACTGGTATCCTCTTGATTGGAGACTTTCTGCCAAAGACCTTATTGGAAACCATCTTACATTCCACATATTCCATCATACTGCCATTTTTCCTGAAGAAAATCGACCTAAAGGCATAGTAGTATTTGGAATGGGTCTATTGGAAGGACATAAAATGTCATCATCAAAAGGGAATGTTGTGCTTCTCTCAGATGCCATTAAAAATCATGGGGCAGATGTAGTACGACTTTTTTTAATGTCCTCAGCCGAACCATGGCAAGATTTTGATTGGAGGGAAAAAGAGGTCAAAGGAACCAAAAGAAGACTAGAATGGTTCATTGAATTTGCAGAGAGAGTAAAAAATATCCACCGAGGCCCATTATATATTAATGAAGTGGGAACTGAATCTGAAGTTGTTCCAAAAAGTTTTATCAGTAAATGGATGTTAGGTCAGTTAAATTTGAGGATTAAAGATACTACTGAAGCATTAGAAGGATTTCAGACAAGAAAAGGTGTTCAAGATTCACTTTTCCTTCTTAAAAAAGATTTAGATCATTATTTCCACCGCATAAAAGACTACGTGGACAATGAAGAATATAATCCTGAGATTTCAATGGTACTGGCCACTGTTTTGGAAGCCTGGATTCGCTTGCTGACCCCATTCACACCTCACACATCAGAAGAATTATGGGAAAAATATGGTGGAGAAGGATTCGTATCAGAAGCACCATGGCCAACATATGACCCCGATTTAATTAATGAAAAGATTCAAAAATCAGAAGAAATAATTCAGGGACTGGTTCGGGACATTTTTGAGATTAAAAAGATTTTAGATATGGATCCTGAAAAAATACATATTTATTTAGCACCAAAATGGAAGTGGAATGTTTTTGATATTGCCCGAGCTGTTGGAAGGCCAGATATTGGCCAGATAATGGGAAAATCTTTGAAAAATAATGTCCATGATGATAAAAAAGAAATTGCAGAATTTGCCAAAAAAATCAGCCGAGAAATGACCCGTATAAACTATGTAGGCCATCTGAATGAATATCAAATACTTTCTGATGCTCAAGATTACATATCTGGAGAAGTTGGTGCGGAAATTATAATCCACAAGGATGCAAATTATGATCCTGAAGGTAAATCCCGTGCGGCTATACCATACAAACCTGCGATCTTCGTAGAATAATTTCTGAAAATTTTAGATTTTACAAAATTAAATTTTTCCATTATTTTTTTTATTAATTAATTATAATTGGTTAAACTTATGAAAAATATTATTAAAGTTTACTGAGCTTATTTTCTAATATTCCAATTTTATCTATTTCTATTTTCAATACATCACCTACATCCATAGAACCTACACCTGGAGGAGTCCCAGTAGCTATAACATCCCCCGGATTTAATGTCATTATATGAGATATAAACTCCACAAGATCTTCAACCTTAAAAATCATGTTTTTTGTATTAGAATCTTGTTTTATCTCATTATTTAATTTTGAAGAAATATTTTGTTTATTAGGATCCATATCAGTTTCAATAAATGGCCCTATAGGGCAAAAAGTATCAAAACTCTTGGCCCTTGTCCATTGCCCATCTTTACGTTGTAAATCACGAGCAGTGACATCATTTAGTATAGTATATCCGCCAATATAGTCTGGTGCCTCGCCTAGTGAGACATTTTTGGCCTCTTTCGAAATAATTACTGCCAGTTCAGCCTCATAATCAACTTCATTAGACATTGGAGGGTTAATAATATCTTCTTGGTGACCTATAACAGATGTAGGTGGTTTTATAAAAATAACCGGCTCATCTGGAATTTCCATATTCAATTCACGAGCATGATCACGATAATTAAGGCCCACACATATTATCTTGGATGGTGAAACAGGTGCACTTATTTTAACTTCATTTAAGGAATATGTATCAATTTCATGATTAATTAGTTTATCTGAAGATTTTAAGGCGTTTTTCATGCTTAAATCTAATTCCACCAC
>JAUXXK010000007.1 GCA_030681145.1 Methanobacteriaceae archaeon
TTCCAGATAATTCTGCATTGGAAATGTACTTTGTTAGTTTCATAAGATTTTTCAAATCTTTTTTGGACATATTCACGATCCTCAGGTAAAATATGTTCTAAAAGTATTTTTTCATTCCATTCTGGCAAAAGTGAATCATAACCAAATACTTTGTCATGATCAAGTGTCCTTATTGATGTATTATTCACCAGATCTAAGTCCCAAGCACCCATATCTGCTGATTCTAGAGCAATATTCATTCTTTGAATATTGTCCCGAATAATTTGTTCCATCTTTTTACGTTCTTTTATTTCTGCTTTAAGCAGTATATTCAATTGTGTCTTCTTAGCTGCTTCTTTCATTAATTCTTCTTTAGCCTTTTCAAATACTGTAACATCATTGTAAATAGCTACTATTTCACCTGTCTGGGCTTTAAAAACATAGTTTTCATACCAGTTTTCATATTTCTCGTCTACATAGATTTTTGCAGGATAGTGAATAGGTTTCCCAGTCTCCCAAACCTTTTTAAAAATTGGAATAATGCCGTATTCATCAATGTTAGGTCTAATATCGTATAAACTCTTCCCAATAGCGTTTTCTCTTGTCATGCCTTCAATTTTCTGGCTGGCTTGATTAAATTCCTTTATAATATAATCACTGCCTTTTGACCCATTATTTTTCACCTGATAAACTGACATTCCACTAGGCATATTGTCAAAAAGACTACGTAAAAATCCTTCACTCTCCTTTAATATTTTTTCTGCTTTTTTTATTTCGGTTATATCTTCTGATATGCCCAGGAGATATTGGGGAGTTCCTTCGGGGTTAAGGATAGGAATTTTTTTGGTGTGTAATATTCGTTGACCTAAGTTCTTGGTTTCAATAACTTCTTCAGGAATATCTAACAATGTTTTGGTTTCCAAGACTTCCCTATCCTTTGAAGTGAAAAAATCAGCCTCATTTTTTGGAAAAAGCTCATAATCTGTTTCCCCGATTAATTCATCACTTCCATATCCCATAATTTCTTCGCCTGCTTTGTTGACCATTACAAAATCTAATTTTGCTGCATTTTTTACAAAAACCATATCTGGAATATTTTCTACAATTTTTCTTAGAAATTCTTCACTCTTAAAACGCTCATTTTCTGTCTTTTTTAGGTGGGTTATATCACGAACCACGGCCACAGCACCAATAATTTTCCCATCTTCACTTTTGATTGGCGAGGAGCTTACTTGCCGATAATATTTTTTATCAGACCCTGGAAATACGACTATTTCCTCTAAATCTGTGATTATTTCACCATTTAAGGATCTTAGGAGTGGCGAACCCTCTTTAGGTCGGGGGTTTCCTTTTGAATCATATACTTTTAAACTTTTTATTAGGCCATCTAAAGATTTTAATTTTTCAAGATTCGTTTTTTCCACGAATTTCCTTGCTGATGCGTTAGCAAGAACGATATCTCCATTTTTATTACAGAAAAAGACTTCATCTACAATATTTTCAATTAAAATAAATAATTCATTTTGAACTCGCTGTGACTCTTTTAATAACCTGTCTCTTTCATTTTCTAATTGTTTGCGGTCACTAATGTCTCTGGATACTCCATGCAGCCCAATAATATTTCCTTTTTCATCTCGGATACTGGTGATTAGGTTTTCCAGCCAGCGAGTAGAACCATCTTTATGGTAATATTCTAATTCTATTTTTATGGTTCTTTCAGGATCAGAATGGGGGCTTTCTTCAAGAAGAAGTTCTTTTTTTAATCTAGATTGAGCTTTTGATAATGATTCAGGGGTTAGTTGTTCCTGGAGGGGTTGTGTCATTCGTTCTTCTGGTGTGAAACCTAGAATCTTTTTGATTGAAGAGTTAACATAAGTTGTATTCAATTTCAAATCTTGAATCCACATAATATCGTTCATTTTCTCTGTTAAGAACCTTAAATTGGCCTCACTTTCTTTTAATTCTTTTTCCATTTTATTTTTGTAGATTGCGAGTTCTATAGTATGTTTAAGTTCGCTACGATTGTATGGTTTTATTATATATCCATAAGGTTCGGTTAGTTTGGCTCTTTCAATTGTTTGATCTTCAGAATGAGCAGTTAAATAAATAATAGGGATATCAAACTTTTTAATTTGGGAGGCAGCTTCAATACCATCACCCTCGCCTTTGAGAATTATATCCATCAAAATAAGATCTGGCATTATCTCTACAGTTTTTTTTACTGCATCTATGGCATTAGACGCAACATATGGAACAGTATATCCTAAAGATTTTAATGTATTCTTTAAATCCATGGCTTGTATGTTTTCATCTTCTACCAAGATAATTTTAATATCTTTCATTGTATAACCAATAATAGTATTTGTTAATAATGGTATTAGTTTTTATGTAAAAAATGTGAGAATTATAAAAAACTGGTTTTAATATGTTAATTTAAATTATAATCTCTAAAACTGGCTTAATTATTTTTAATTTAAAGATCAATATAAAACGGATTAATATAAAAATATAAATAGTTTTGACATGCATAACAATATAATAGTTAGAAAGGGGAACTATTATGACTAAAGAAGAGGGTAAAACATTTAATAAATTGAGATGGTTATTAATAGCAGTTTTTTTTATTTCAAACATTCTTTTGATCTTTACTTATAAAAATCCTAATTTACTTGCATTAGATAGTTTTTTAGTTACGGCCTTTCTTTTTATTATTGCTATTCTACATGGAATGGAACGATACGGTAAAAAAAATATTTTAGTCTTTTTCCTGATTACATGGGCTGTAAGCTTCTTTTTTGAAAACTTGAGTATAATAACCGGTTTTCCTTTTGGGTTTTATCATTATTCCAGTTCATTAGGATTGTTAAACGTTCCACTAATAATTATTTTCGCCTATTTTGCAATAGGATACTTGGCATGGATGTTATCACATGTATTAACCGGCCAATACAGCAGAAAACTTGAAGGAAAACAAATATTCATCGTACCATTCATAGCAGCATTTCTAATGGTAATGTGGGATTTAACAGTTGATCCCATTTCATCAACTTTACAAGGCCTATGGGTATGGACGACTCCTGGAGCTTACTTTGGTGTTCCTATCTCCAACTTCTGGGGATGGTTCTTAGTTGTATTCATATTTTTCCAGATATTTGCCTTATACCTATCTAAATATGACTCTATTGAACCTAAAAAAGTTATAAATCGTTTAAATAAGTCTTTTTGGAGTGAATCAGTAGCTGTTTACGGTATTATTGCACTGGGCACTATACTTTCAATTTTCTATCAGTACAATGATATCACCATTTCCATGGCTTTAATAACTGTTTTTACCATGGTATTTGTGGCCATACTCGCTCAAATTAATATTTTGAATAATTCTGAT
>JAUXXK010000010.1 GCA_030681145.1 Methanobacteriaceae archaeon
AAAATAAAATAAAAGATCTACTGGAATTAACTAAAAAGCTGAACTGGCGATGTTAGTGGTATTCGAATTATTAAAAATATTAAATTTAATAGAATTTAAAATAAAAAAATAAAAAATTAGTTTAATTAATCATTCACTTCAATAAACTTTTAAATTAAAATAATCAAAAGTTGAGCTTTTGGCGGTGAGAAAATGATCATGAATGGAAAGTTTGGGAAGTACGGAGGAATTTTTGTCCCTGAACTATTAATACCTGCTTTAGAAGAGCTTGAAAATGCCTTTTTAAAATATAAAGACGACAATAAATTTAACAAGGAATTAGAATTTTACTTAAAAGAATTCGCGGGTCGCCCAACTGGTCTTTATCTAGCTAAAAACATCTCCAAAAAATTAGGATGCAAAATATATCTAAAACGGGAAGACATGCTTCATACGGGAGCCCATAAAATAAATAATACACTGGGCCAAGGATTATTGGCCAAATATATGGGTAAAGATAGGATAATAGCTGAAACTGGGGCAGGTCAACATGGAATAGCAACTGCTGCGGTAGGCGCAATGCTGGATATTCCAGTAGAGGTTTACATGGGGAGTGAAGACGTTGATCGCCAGCGACTTAACGTTTTTAGAATGGAAATATCGGGTGCCAATGTTATTCCAGTTGAAAATGGTGCCTGCACACTTAAAGATGCTATAAATCAGGCTTTTAGGGATTGGATTACTAATGTCGAAAATACACATTACCTTATAGGTTCTACCATGGGCCCTCATCCTTATCCTACGATGGTAAAACATTTTCAGACTATAATTGGAAAAGAATGTAGAAAACAGATCTTGGAACTAGAAAATAAATTACCTGATGCAGTTATTGCTTGTGTAGGTGGTGGAAGTAACTCTATTGGCATATTCTCTGAGTTTATTTCTGATAAAAATGTGGAATTAATTGGTGTAGAAGGTGGAGGAGATGGCATTGCTAGCGGAAGACATGGGGCCACTCTTAGTGCTGGAAGTGAGGGTATTCTTCATGGTTCGTTATCTTACGTACTTCAAGACAATGATGGCCAAATAGCAGAAGCACACTCTTTATCAGCTGGATTGGATTATCCAGGGGTTGGACCTGAACAGTCCCATCTTAAAACAACGGGAAGAGCTAAATATGAGCCTATAACTGATTCAGAAGCCCTTAGAGGATTTAATCTCCTATCAAGATATGAGGGTATAATGCCTGCTCTGGAAAGTTCTCATGCTGTTGCGTTTGCTGAAAAATATAGTAGCGTGCCTGAAAATAAAGGAAAAACTATCATAATAAATCTTTCAGGAAGAGGAGATAAAGACATGTTTTTAGCTGCAAAACTTTTAGGGGTGAAAGTATGAGTCTTGAAAACTCATCCTTAGAAAGTTATTCTGAAATGTTTAAAAGAGCTTCAAAGAAATTTGAAGGGGTTTTTGTGCCTTTCGTTGTGGCAGGAGATCCTGATTTTGATACTTCGCTGGCAATTGTAAAAGAACTTGTTAAAAATGGTGCTGATGCTTTGGAAATAGGTTTTGCATTTTCAGACCCCATAGCTGATGGTCCAACTGTTCAGGAGGCGAATTTGAGGGCTCTTAACTCTGGAATAAACATTGATAAAAACTTTGAATTTATTAAAAAGATACGGGAGTTTACATCTATTCCTGTAGGGATTTTAATTTACTACAACCTAATTTATCAAAGAGGTATTGATTTGTTTTATCAACAAGCCAGTGAAAATGGTATTAATTCCATTTTATCTGCTGATTTGCCACCTGAAGAGGCATCAGAAGTGGTAAAAGTTGCTAAAAAATATGGTGTTAATCAAATTTTCCTGGCTGCCCAGACCACCACCAACGAACGTTTAAAAGTAATATCTGAGTTTTCATCAGGATTTACTTACTTAGTTTCGGTAATGGGAGTTACTGGGGCAAGAAATGAGGTTAAAAACAGTACGGTAGATCTTATAAAAAGATTAAGAAAACATAATGATCTTCCATTATTGGTAGGTTTCGGTATTTCACATCCTAATCATGTAAAAGAAGTCATTGAGGCTGGAGCAGAAGGTGCCATTGTGGGCAGTGCCCTAATTGAAATTATTTCTCAAAATTTAAATGATAAAGAAAGAATGCTCCAAAAAATTGGTGAAAACACACTTAAACTAAAAGAAGCCACCAAGAATTGTTTATAACTATCGGTGATTGTATGATTGATTATATTAAAAAAGTAGTTTCTGGAGATAATCTTAGTGAAGAAGAATCATTTGAATGTATGGAAAAGATTATTTCCGGCGAGTTTAGTGATCTTCATATTGGGGCATTTTTAACGGCTCTTGCTACTAAAGGAGAAACTACTGAAGAAATAACGGGGTTTGCTAGGGCAATGAGACAAGTATGTGTCCCAATAAATATTTCAGCAAATTTAAATCTTGTTGATGCATGTGGTACTGGGGGAGATGCTCTTAAAACTTTCAATGTTAGTACTGCAGCGTCTATAATTGCATCTTCGGCAGGTGTTAATGTCGCTAAACATGGGAATAGGGCTGTTACCAGTTCTTGTGGGGGTGCGGATATTTTAGAATATGCTGGTGTAAAAATAGATAATGATCCAAAAATGGTCGCCCGATGTCTCAAAGAGATAGGGATAGGATTCATGTTTGCCCCAAACTTTCACAGAGCAATTCATAATGTGATGTGTGTGAGACAGGCTCTGGGCATAAGAACAGTTTTTAATATTTTAGGACCATTAACATCCCCTGTTGGTGCCAAAATACAACTTTTAGGAGTATTTGATCCTAAATATGTTAATATAATGGCCAAAGTACTAATGAATCTGGGGGTCGAAAGGGCCATGGTGGTTCATGGATTTGATGAAGAAGGAAATCCTGGAATGGATGAAATTTCCAATGTAGGGCCAACTTTGGTAGCATTTGTAGAAAAAGGAAATATTAAAATCGCCAGATTAAATCCTGAGGATTTTGGTATTAAAAAAACTAAAAGTGAATTTATTAAATCCCCGGACACAATTGAAGAAAGCTTTGATATTTTAATGAAAGTTTTAAATGGCAAAAACGAATCTAATCTTGAAAAAGCTCGTTTGGATATTGCTTTGGCCAATGCAGGAGCCATCATATATCTAGCAGGAAAGTCTAATACTATTTCTCAAGGCACTAAAATTGCTTATAATGCAATAAAATCAGGAAAGTCTCAAGAAAAATTGAATGAATTCATTGAAATAAGTAATATGATATAATTATTTATTTAATTTTTATATTTTGACTTTTTATTGTAAAAAACACATTAATAAATCAAATATTTTACTAAAAATAATTGATTTATTATTAAAATAAATTATATATTATACTTTATACATATTATTTGGCTGGAGCAAGGTAATTTTATATTCTTTAATTACCTTATTTTTTTGATAAATTATAAATTTCCCAGATATCAAATACTTGGATTTAAAATATTTAATTTTCTCTCATTTTTATTAATAAAAGATTTTTAGTAACATTTTTTATTAATTATCAATTTATATACTTATTAATAAAAAAGTTTAGTAATACAATTATTATAAAAATAAATAATCAACATAAAATAATCTAAAAATAAATGGGCCCGCTGGGATTCGAACCCAGGGCCTCACGGTTATCAGCCGTGCGCTCTACCACCTGAGCCACGGGCCCCTGATAAACAGGTGTTTAAAATGTTTAAGAAACATTATTTCTATTTAACTTCATTATTACAGAAGAAGGGGGTATTCTCAACCTTTGGCTTTTCTCCTATATATCCTTTACGCTTTTGAAACTATTAATTTACAATTAAAGGATGTGGAATTAAAATTACTCTCTACTTTTTTAAAAACTTAATAAATCAATTAATTCTTTTTCAGATACTTTAAAATCATTATTTTGAATTAAATAAACTGTTGAACCCAAAAAAACTGAACTTACAGTCATAGAAATTCTTAATAATTGCATATGTTCGATCAAACTTTTAAAATTGTCTTTTATTCTTTCTTTAGAAAAATCATTTTTCCTGCGAAATAGAATGTTTTCGGGATATGATTCAACAATAATAATTAGTGATGGGTGAATGATTTCTAAAGGTAGTGAAATAAGGTATCCTTTAGGAGATTGATCAATCCCATGCAAATCCACAACTACATTTTCTTTCTTACTTATTTCGTGTGCGGCTTCTTTCCATATATGGTATTGTAAATCCATATTTAATGAAAACATTTCTTTCTCAGTTTGTGCAAGTTGTTGATCTTGGGAAATTTCCAACATTAAATCCCCATAATTGATATAGTTACATTCTATTTTTTCCACAGCACTTTTGCACAATGATGTTTTACCCACTCCTGGAACACCTACGACTACTGCCATGTCCCATGAAAACATATTCTCACCATAGAAAAAAGAAATTAAAAAAAATAATATTCTAAAATACCAGATTTTAGTTAAATAAAATAAATTAATTAACTTTATTTGTTAACCATTTCATTAATGGCATCTGCCATCATGTGGCCCGCCACTGAAACTTCTGCTTTGTCGATACCATCAATTTTTTCAGCTTCAGTCCTTGCATCCATGGCCATACGGGCTGCACTCATACAACCAGGATTAGTTGGCTTAATAGTGATTTTAGCTATGGTCTGATCCTTTTCTTCAATTTCTATGCTTTCAACCAGTCCCATTTCTACTATGCTTATACCCATATGGGGATCCGCGACTTTAGTCAATGCTTGTTTTACTTTTTCATTAAGTTCTTCTGACATAATTGATACCTCAATATAATAGTTTATAATATATTTATTCTTAAAGTTAAATTATAATTTTTATTATAATTTACATTTTTATTAACATGCTTTATGTAAATTAACTCAAAAATCAACATTTAATAAAAAATTTAATTATTTTCAGAGTGAACTTTGAGCTTTTATAGTTTATTTATATTAAAGTAATTTTCAATGTCTGCATTAATATATTTAAAATTTTTGATAAAATTTTATAAAAAATAATAGAGCTATGTTTTGGATAAACTTTTTATTTAACTCTATGTCTTACACGTACAGCTACTCCATTGGATGCTTTTACCATTTCTTCACCACTTAAAATAGCTTTTCCAACACCAACCAAATTGCCTTGATTTAAAATTACTACTTCATCTTTAGGTATTATATTTGGATCTGCTTCTTGAACGCCAGGGGCAAATAGTGTATTTGTTTTAAGATCAAATTCTATATTAACCCACTTACTTCCAATCTGGGATAAAATCTGCCCACCTTTGAGACTAAGTGAGTAAACTCCGTTGTCCATCAATAACGCAGCAATCTGTTCACCTTCGTGGAATATTCTTTTATGATAACGTCCTTTCACATGGCAATCATGTGGTATGAGAGATTCCCCCCCGGGACCAAATTGGTATATTGCCAAAGATCGAAGGCCATTAATTAGCTTTGCTCGGGCAGGAATTTTTTTATATTTTTTTATATTATCCTTAAGATTTTGCATAGATTCATAAGATATAGGTCGACCATCATCGCAGGTAAAAGTACAATCATTAAGATATTCTTCACAAACTTGCCTATATCCTCCAGCAACATGTGCTAAAACTTCTTTATCACCGACATAATCTCTTAAAACTTCTCCAACAACTTTTATTTCTTCTTTAGACCATTCTCCAGTTGTAGAAACATCATAAGATTGTATTGGATAAGTTTTTTCCATTTCACGGGGACATATTCCAAAGGGAGATGTTAATATTACTTCCTGGATACGTTTACTAACTTTCATAAAAACTTGATGAGATTTGGAGTTAGAATATGGCTTTCTCATACTACAAGGAAGAATAACCACAGCATCTCCTATTGGGTTTAACAAACCCATTCGATTTCTCCACCGGATAGCTTCTGGCCGGTAAAGTGACTCTTCACTTGAACATAGAACTTTCATTTTAAATCCTCTTTTAGAATGAACTTGATTTAATTAATTCAAATATATCTACTTTTAATAATTATTTTAATTTTATTTCTAATTTTTGTAAAATTTTAAATTGTTTGGGTTGCTGAAATATAGTGTTAAAAATTAAATGGATTAAATAAATCTCTTAGGATCAGTATGGATATCCACAATTACTGGTTTATTTATGGAAAGTGCTTTTTCCACTTCATCCGATAAATCTGACGGATTGGTAACTTTTAAGCCCACACCCCCACAAATTTCTGCAAATGAAGCAAAATTGCAGTTTAATAAATCTGTTTGCCAATTTGGATAACCCTCTACTTTCTGTTCTTGTTGAATCATGCCTAATTGGTTGTTATTAAATATAAATACGGTTATGGGTAAATTATACTTGACGGCAGTTAAAAAATCAGCCATCACCATGGAAAAACCACCATCTCCAGTAATACAGACCACTTGTTTTTCAGGGTATGTAATTTGAGCAGCCATTGCTGCAGGCAGACCAAAACCCATCGTGGCCAGAGAACCTGACATCACCATCTTTTGCGTTTTTTTCATCTGGAAATTACGCCCAAACCACCACCCATTTTCTCCCACATCCAATGCAATCACTGCATTATGACTTATTTTGTTATTTAAAACATTTATAATGTGCTGTGGCCTTAAAGGAGTTTTAGAAGAATCAATTTCTTCTTCAATAAGTGCAAACCACTGCTTTTTTAATAATCTTATTTCATTTAAATATCCTAATTTTTTAGATGAATGAACTTTATTAATTAATGATGATAATATAGCTGATATGTCTCCTAATAAACCTACATCTACAGCATAACGCCTACCTATCATCATAGGATCTATATCTATTTGCACGGTGGGTTTTGGCGGAATTTGAGTCATATCTGAATATGAAGAACCCAAAACAATTAATAAATCTGTTTCCTGAACTAATTTAGATGCAGAAGTAGATCCAATGGTTCCATGGCTTCCAGCATATAGCTCTTCCATTTCATCAACCACTCCCTTGCCTCTAAAAGTGGTTACTATAGGTGATGAAATTTTCTCTGCCAGTTCTAAAACTAAATCTCCCTGCCCCATTGATCCAAAACCAGCTATTATGACGGGCCTATGTGAAGAATCTATTTTTTGAGCAGCTTCATCAATTAATTGTTTTGATGCAGATACACTTGTGTTTGGAATTTTACCTGTTCGAGGTACGGGGTCTGCATAATAAATCTGTTTTTGAACATCATTAGGAACGGAAATATGGGAAACTCCTTTTTTTAACAAAGCTTCTTTAATTGCTAAAGTTATTAACTGTGTGGTTTGTTCTTTATGGATTATTGGTTTGTTAAATACAGAAACTGGTTCAAAAAAAGAATGTTGATCTATTTCCTGAAATGATCCGGGCCCAATAAGAAGACGCTTTACTTGCCCAGTTATAGCCAGAACTGGAGAATGATCTAACTTGGCATCATAAAGTCCTGTTGATAAATTAGTTGCTCCAGGCCCTGCTACGGTAAGGCATGCTGCTATTTCTCCTGTTAATTTTCCATAGGCAGATGCCATAAAAGCAGCAGTTTGTTCATGGCGTACTTGGAAAAATTTCATATCCTTACAATTTTTTATTCCTTGTAATATTCCTAAGGATGAGGTGCCTGGAATTCCAAAAACATATTTTACACCCCATTCCGCCATTTGTTTTATTATTACATCAGAAACAGTTGATTTCCCAGTATCAATGTCTCTTGAATTTTCTTCTTCAGTATTGTTATTATTAGATAATAATTCAAATGACTCTGAAAAAGCATTGCATACGGGGCATCTCCATTTATTTGGAAGATCTGAAAATGAAATTCTTTCAATTTCCTCGTCGTATATATAATTACAAATAGTACAGCGATATTTACTCATAAAATTCCCACCCTATGATATCATATTAGTTTTTGGCCTTATATTATTATATATAATTTCATTATAGTTAATGAATTTAGAAAAAATATTAAAAATGTATTTAATTTAAAAATTATAATGATTTTTTCAATAATATTAATTTATAATAATAACTAGATTAGCATTGATTTAATGATAATCTAAAACGATATTTTTATGCATTTCTCTCAAACGAGCAATTGAGGGATGGTTAAAACCCATTCGAGAGGACCATTTGTCCACTACAAACTCAATATCTACTTCTTTACTTCCATGTAAAAGATTATCCGCATGGGCAACAATTTTTTCTTCTAATGTTAATGGCATAAAATCTTTAGCTGGAAGGCCTAGGGATATGGCCTCTTTTTTTGGAATTCCCGCACCAATATGTCTTTCTACGACTTTAATAATTTCTGGAGGATAATTTTCTGATTTTAGAAG
>JAUXXK010000015.1 GCA_030681145.1 Methanobacteriaceae archaeon
TTTCTAAAAGATGACATAGGGCTCTTTCTGCATCATCTGAAAGGGTATGTTCCATATCACATGCTTGATCGTGCACTTTATCTTTCCGTATTTGCAAAATATCGTGAAGAAATTTTTCTAGTAACCTGTGTTTTCTGGTTACACTTTTAGCTTTTTTTAAACCATTTTTAGTTAATATTGCTCCTTTATAAGGAGAATAAGTAACATAACCTAATTTATCCAGCTTTTTAAGCATGGGAGTAACGCTTCCAGGCGCTATCTTTAAATTTTCTGATATTTGGGAGGTATTGACTAAATGGTCTCCTTTTCCTAGTTTATAAAGAACTTCCAGATATTCTTCTATATTTTCACTCAGGTTTTCACTGCCGCTCATTTAGGCCCACCTCATAATTAATAATATCTGAATGAATTCTTTATATATCTTTTGGTACGCCTAAAATAATTATAATTCATTATGAATTTTTATTATTATCATTTATAATCTAAACTTCTAAAAAGAGAATAATTTTGAATAAAAAAATAATAATATTTATTATCCATTTTATGATTTTAAATATTAATTAAAATGGTTAGGTGGCTGATATTACTTCTGGATATCTGGGGGTTTTTTTAAAAATATTGTTGAAGTATTTTTATATCCAGAAAAATTATTTCAGGAAATAAAAGAGAATAAATATACAGAAAGGCAATTTGTATGATTTTTTATTCAGCTTTTCTGGGATTAATTACTGGATTAATTGCTTTTAATGATAATTAATTAAAATAATCATTTTTTAAATAATTTGAAAAAAGAATTTTTAAAATAAAAAGAATCCTGTTTCATAGTTGTTTTACTAATGAAACAGGTACTTTTGACATGGAGGCGTCAAATTGATTTTTTATTAATTAAAACCATAATGGTTTAATATTTTAGGTGGGAAGCACATCCCTTTCATATGTTTCATTTATAACCTCAGCCAGCCCCACATACATTGCGGATGCACCAGTAAATATACCTTCATAACCTGCAATAGTGATTATTAACTGGGATCCTGTGAGTTCTCCTGCAGTTAAGAGGAAGAATAATATGGCCAATGATATAAATACCACCTGTAAACCACGTTTCAATTTCAGTGTGGCTATAAACATAACCAATGTAAATACTCCCCACATGAAAAGATATGCTGCTAGTGATGTTGGGTCCGCAGCCTTCAATGGGGATGTTCCACTGGTGTTAAAGATATTTATCTGTGGTAAAATAAGTAGTATTACCAGGGACCACCAGAAAAGACCATATGATCCAAAAGCTACCGTTGCAAATGTATTCCCTTTTTTATATTCCATAACACATGCAAGAAGTTGTGCAATTCCTCCATATGCAAATCCCATAGCTAGTATCATACTATTGAAGGGAAAAAATCCAGCATTATGTATATTTAATAGTACTGTTGTAATTCCAAATCCTAAAAGTCCTAAAGGTGCAGGATTAGCAGTCATATCTTTTATGGATATTTTATTTTCTTTTTTTTCAGTCATATCATTCCTCGCTTACGATTTTTTAATATAAAAATTGAAACATGAACATTTAGTTCATGTTAATATTATGTATCTATTTTCTGGAATCACTCCTCCAGTGTTGATGTATCCCCTAAATCTTCACCTGCTTCCTGGGCACGAAGTATACGGCGCATAATTTTACCGCTACGAGTTTTAGGCAGAGAATCAACTTGTACTATCTCACCTACAACTGCCACTGGCCCTAATTCGTAGCGCACGTGTTTTTGTAAGTTTTCGATTAGAGCTGTGTTTAGCTTATAACCCTCCTTAAGAATTAGAAAAGCTTTTATAACTTGTCCTTTAATGGGATCTGATTTTCCAATAACTGCAGTTTCTACTACGGATGGGTGGGATACAAATGCTGATTCAACTTCAGAAGTTCCTACTCTGTGACCTGCAATCTTAAGAACATCATCAGAACGCCCTTGAATCCAAATATACCCATCTTTATCTTTTCGTGCCATATCTCCTGCTTTGTATACTCCTCCTGGCATTTTCCAGTAAACCTCTAAAAATCTCTTTTCATCATTATAAAGAGTTCGGAACATGGCAGGCCATGGTTTTTTAATTACAAGATATCCTCCTTTTCCCAGTGGAACTGAATTTCCGTTTTCATCGACTACATCTACGTCAATTCCAGGTAAAGGTAAAGTTGCTGTACCTGGTTTCAATGGTGAAATCGGTAGTGGTGATATCATGTGCATTCCGGTTTCTGTCTGCCACCATGTATCCATTATTGGTGTTTTTCCTTTTCCAATATTCTTGTAGTACCACATCCAGGCTTCTGGATTGATGGGCTCTCCAACACTACCCAAAATTTTAAGAGAAGACAAATTGTATAAATTTGGATATTTACTTCCGTATCTCATTAAATGTCTTATGGCAGTCGGAGCAGTGTATAATTTGGTTACACCATATTTTTCCACAATTTTCCACCAGGCACCCGGATCAGGGTAATCTGGTGCTCCTTCATATACTAAAGTAGTGGTACCTAAAAGAAGTGGACCATAAATAACATAGCTGTGTCCAGTAATCCATCCTATGTCTGCTGTACACCAGTATAAATCATCATTGTGAATGTCAAAAACATTCTTTAAGGTTGTGGCAACCCCCACCATATATCCTGCTGTAGTGTGAAGCACCCCTTTAGGTTTACCTGTACTTCCGGAGGTGTAAAGGATGAATAATGGATCTTCAGCATCCATATGTTCAACAGAACATTCATCAGATTCTCCTTCTATTAAACTTTCGTAGTTTATTTCCTTTCCACTCAGTTCAGACACTTTTATTGGGCTTTTTGTATGTTCCACTACTACGACGGTTTCAATAGTGGGACATTTTAGCAAGGATTCGTCAACGATTTTTTTAAGATCGATAATTTTCCCTCTTCGGTAGGTTCCGTCTGCTGTAATTAAAACTTTGGCATTAGAAGCGTTCATTCTTTCTACAAATGCTCCTACACTGAGTCCTGAATAGACTACGTTATGAACAGCTCCAATTTTATTACAGGCTAGCATGGAAACCAGTAATTCAGGACACATGGGAAGATACATTGATACAGTATCTCCTTTTTTTATGCCTAAATTTTTAAGAGCATTGGCCATTTTATTTATTTCACGGTAAAGCTCGTAATAGGTGAGTTTTTTTTCTTCTCCCCTTTCGTTGGCATATAAAATCGCAACCTGATTTCTTTTATTGGTCGATATCCAACGGTCAACAGCATTGTAAGCCAAATTTATTTTTCCGTTGGTAAACCATTTGTAGAATGGTTTTTTACTTTCATCAACTACTTTATCCCATTCCTGGAACCATTCAAATTGTTCTGCCTTTTCTGCCCAGTATTTATCTATATTTTTGCCTTTTTCTATTTCTGCCTCCCAGTTTTTTACATGTGCTTCCTCTACAATTTTGTAGTTTGCTTTAAAAACCCTTTTTTCATCCAAGAGAACTGATGTGTCCTTGGTCATATTGCACCACCTTTTTTTTCACTTATTTCTTACTAATATTATATATTAATTTCACATATATATTTTGGTATTATTAATCATTATTAATCATAATTAATCATGATAGATTGTGTAATATATTTTTTAACTTATAATATAATTTAATGTAAATAATGAATTATAAAAAAGCAATAAATGGACTCGTTATAAATTAATAATTATGAGCTTTAATTTGTAAAACTGATAAATTGGGCTAAGAATTTTAAAATAAGAAGTTATTGATATTCAAATAAGAGTATTAATTTAATTATGGTGTATAAATTTTAATTAATCAAAAAAAGAAAAAAGTGAACAGAAAAGCAATTAAGCTAATACTGCTCTTAAGATAGATCTACATCATTGGTGGCATTCCACCAGGCATTCCACCGGGCATTCCACCCATATCGTCGCCGCCTTTACCTTCAAAGGCACCACTGGCTGCAATCATATCGTCTATTCTTAGAATCATTTCAGTTGCTTCTGCGGCTGATTGAATGGCTTGTCTTTTAACCCTTTCAGGTTCAACTACACCGGATTCTTTCATATCCATTACTTTGCCTTTGAAAACATCCAGACCTACGTAAGGTGAGTTTTCTTGACCAAATCTTAAATCCACAAGAGCATCGATACTGTCAATACCTGCATTTTCAGCTAGAGTTTTAGGAACGATTTCCAGAGCTTCTGCAAATGCAGCAATGGCCAGTTGTTCTCTTCCGCTTATGGTGTCAGCGTAAGCACGTAGCCCTCTGGCAATTGCCATTTCCGGAGCTCCGCCACCAATTACAACTTTTTTATCTTCTATAGTAGCTGAAACAACACCAATTGCATCTTCTAATGCTCTTTCAACTTCTTCAGCCACGTGTCGTGTACTTCCTCTTAAGATAATGGAAACTGCTTTAGGATCTTTACATTCTTCTACAAATATGAGAACTTCGTCAAATATTTTTTTCTCATATACTAATCCTGCTTCTCCTAAATCTTCAGCTTTTAAATCATCGATATTAGTTACCAGTTGTGCACCAGTAGCTTTTGCCATCCTAGTCATATCAGATTTCTTAGCCCTTTTAACAGCGAGAATACCTTCTTTAGCCAGGTAGTGCTGTGCAAGATCGTCAATACCTTTCTGACAGAATAAAACGTTTGCTCCAGAATCAACAACTTTTTGAACCATATCTTTAATCATTTGTTCTTCATTTTCAATGAAGGCCTGCATTTGACTAGGATCGGTTAATTTGATTTTAGCATCAGTTTCTAGATCTTTAACTTCAATTGGGTATTTTAAAAGTGCAACTTTAGCGTTTTCGATCTTTTTAGGCATTGATTTAGTTGCCCTACTTTTGTCAATTACTACACCATTGACAATTTGAGATTCGTTTACAGTAGCACCTTGAATCCGCTGAATGTTTATATTATCCTTTTCAACTTCTCCGTCTTCTACCACTTGCATAACTGCTCCGACTACCAATTCTGCTAGAGATTCTTTGGCTTTTTCAGACCCTTTACCAGTCATGGCAGTCATTGCCACTTTTAATAAAGTATCTTTATCTGAAGCGTCGATTGAAATTTCGTCTAGTATTTCCTGAGCTTTTAATGCTGCTTGTCTATACCCCATGGCAATAATAGTGGGATGAACATCCATATCCAGTAAATTTTCAGCTTTTTTGAGCAATTCACCAGCAATAATAACTGCAGTGGTTGTTCCGTCACCTACTTCGTCTTCCTGGGTTTTTGCTACTTCTACAAGCATTTTAGCGGCTGGGTGCGCAATGTCCATTTCTCGAAGGATGGTTACTCCGTCGTTGGTCACTACGATGTCTCCTAATGAGTCCACCAGCATCTTATCCATTCCTTTAGGACCTAATGTTGTCCTAATAGTTTCTGCTAAAATTTTTCCAGCTAGAATATTTAATCTCTGGGCATCTTTACCCATAAAACGATCAGTACCTTCTGGTAATATTAAATATTGTTGGCCTTGGCCACCTAATTGTGCTATGATAATCACCTCATTATACGTGTATTTATCGATGGGTTAGAGGTTCTATAAATAGTTTCTTATTATTCTTTTAAAGAATACAAAAAAGTCACTAAGCTAATTATTAATCAAAAAAATAAATAATTAAAAAATACTATTTTTTTTATTTTTTAGGAAAGACGCGTGGTAAGAATGTTTGACAAAAATCTGGTGTATTTTTTTGCATCTCACTTTCCAATTTTTCAATTATTTCATCTTCCAATTCAGGACTTTTTGAGGCAGCTATAGAAAAAAAATCATCTTTAATGGTGGCTTGTAATTTTTCGCCCCCCATTGAAAGTTCAAAATTAACATCATTCCCTTTTTTCATGCTTTCTAAAATATCTGCCAGTATCTCATCTGAAAGTTTAAGTAATTTTCTACCTTCGGGAAGATAGGTGGAATCAGGTGTTTCTATTTTTTTTATTCTAAAAGGAGCACAGCCTTCTTCACGTATGGTTTTTCGATTAGTCCAGAACAGAAGAACAACAAGTTTCTGTTGAGTATCCAAATCATTTCTAATTTCCATCGACTTCAATTCTTATCCCTCCTTATAAATTAACCTAAATTTTTTTATAAGAAAAATAAAAACTTTAAAAATATTTTTTAATAATAACTTTAAATCATTTTCATATATTAAATTAAATAAGAAAGATTTAAAAAAATGAAAATAAATCTAATTAATTACTTATTTACATCTCTTTAATCTTTTTGGCTAAGGATTTGCCCATTTCATAGCATTTGTCAAGATTTTCTTCAGTGGGTATGTAGTCAATTTCAAGTGTTTCAACAACTTCAAATCCACACTGTTCCAGATCCTGAGATAATTTTTTTGTGGCACCTCCACCCCAACCTTTGGAACCAAATACTCCAGCTAATCTTTTAATTCCAGTTCTGTTGAAAGATAAACCATTAAGGTAATATATCATATCTCCTAAACTTGGATATGGTCCGTTATATATTGTAGGGCTTCCTAGAAGAAGGGCTTTACTGTCCAAAAGATCTTTAACTATTTCACTTCTTTCATCCTGTGCTAAAAAGTATATTAAAACTTCCACATTTTCACTCATGGCGCCTTCAGCTAAAGAATGTGCCATTTTTTGGGTTGAGTTATGCATAGTATCATAAACAATGGTAATTTTGTCTTTGCACTTTCCAGTGGCCCATCCAGTATAGGCATTAATCATTTTACCCGGATCAGTTAATATTACGCCGTGTGAAGGTGCAATTTGTTTAATTTGTTCCAGAACTCCTAGTTCGGTGACCTCAGCAAATTTTCTCATTACTAGGGGGGACAATGGTGTTACCAAATTGGCATAGAATTTTTGTGATGCTTCCATGAGTACGTTTTCTGGAATTTCATGATCATATCGTTGAGAGGTACATAAATGCTGTCCAAAGGCGTCATTGGAAAATAATATTCCTTCTTCTGCCAATAAGGTAAACATACTGTCCGGCCAGTGTATCATTGGTGCTTCAACGAAGGCCAAGGTTTTTCCACCTAAATCAAGGCTATCACCTGTTTTTACTATATTCATTTCCACTTTTTCTAATTGAGGATAATGATTTTTAAGACCATTTACAGCTTTGTCAGTGCAGTATATCTCTGCTTCAGGGAATTTTTTTATTACTTCTACCAGAGTTCCACTATGATCTTTTTCCACGTGGTTTTGAATAATAACATCAATTTGAGGCTTTCTTCCTTCTTTTTCAAAAACGTCGTTGATTCTTCCCCAAAGTTGTCCAGAAGTTCCAGGATAACTGTTATCAATCAAAGCAACCTTATCTTCTCCCAATATCATGTAACAATTATAAGTAGTTCCTTCTAGAGTATATCCATGGTAATTTCTTATATCCCAATCTATTACTCCTACCCAGTATACACCTTCAGCCATTTTCAATGCATTTGCTTTCATGATTACACCTAACAAGAATTTATTTTTTTATAAACAATCATCTAATTTCCAATATTATTTATTATTATATCAAACTATTATAATTTATTAAATCTATTTTTATATAAAAATGTAATAAAATATAATAAATATAATAAAATGAGGGATAGTATAATGGATTTATATTTTAAAGAAAGTGGCCACAAAAATAATGAAACTATATTATTTTTACATGGTAGTGCTTTGGGAGGATGGATGTGGGATAAACAATTAAAATATTTTTCAAATTATCATTGTCTGATACCAGATCTTCCAGAGCATGGAAAAAATATTAATATGGCCAATTTTTCTATGGAAAATGCTACGGATCTTGTTATTGATTTAATTAAAAATAAAGCACATAATAGCCGGGCTCATGTTGTGGGATTTTCATTAGGGGCTCAAATTATTGTGGAAATCCTATCCAAATCTCCAGAGATTATTGACCATGCTTTTATTAGTGGAACATTGGTAAGAAGTATTCCAACTACTCCCCTAATATTAAATTCAATGAATTATATTTTAAAAGAGTATCTACCTGTTAAAGACACTGATTTTTTTATTAAAGCTAATATTAGAAGTTATAATTTTCCCAAAGAATACTTTAACAATATAAAACAATCTACAAAATCATTGAATCCAGATTCGCTTCAGAGAATTCTCCATGAAAACTTGTTTTTCAGAATCCCCAATGGCTTGAAGGTAGTGAATAACTCTGTTTTAATAATTGCTGGTGGCAAAGAATACAGTATTATAAAAGAATCTGCCAAATATCTGGCGAGAGCTATTCCAAATTCTCATGCATATATTGCACCAGGCATGGTAAATGTCTGGAATTTAGTAGAACCCGAATTTTTTAATAAAGTTTTAGGGGCCTGGATTAAAGATGGAAGTTTGCCTGAGGAACTTATTCCAATAAAATAATACATATTTATTTTAGTTGGAATTTTTTTCAATGTTATATTATTCATACATATCCATTTAAATATATTAATAGGTGTTAATCATGAAAACAGGATTTATAGGATATGGGAGCATGGGTAAGATGATTATCAATGGATTGCTTGAATCAAAAGTCATCTGTCAGGATAATATAATTATTTCTACTCGTACAATGTCTAAATTAAATTATTTAAAGGAAAAATATCCGAAAATTGAAATTACATCTAATAAATTAACACTGGCAAGAAAATGTTCAACAATATTCATTTTTGTGAACACGGGAGAAGTCAAAAATATCCTAGAAGAGATTAATGATTATCTGATTAAAGATGTTCATATCGTCCATATATGTGCTGGTTTACCCATTAAAACCATGGAACAGGCTTTCAATGGAAAAATTAGTAGAATAATTCCAAGCTTAACTTCGGAGGTTAATGAGGGAATATCACTTATGGTACATAATGATAAAGTTAGTGAAATAGAAAAAAATAAGTTGGAATATCTATTTAACAATATCAGCCAGGTAAAAGTCACCAGTGAGGAGGATATAGGGATGGCCACAGACCTTACCAGCTGCGCACCAGCATTCATAGCATTTATCTTAATGCAAATGTCACATAGTGGTGCTAATAAAAGTGGAATTTCCACTATTGATGCCGAGGAAATGATGATAAAAACGTTTTATGGCACGGCCAAACTTTTACATGAAAAAGAAATAGGCTTTGAAGAACTTATTGCCAGAGTAGCTACTCCCGGAGGCATAACTGCGGAAGGAATAAAGTCTTTGGAAAATGATTTGCCTCCAGCTTTTAATAATCTTTATAAAATGACATCAAATAAACGTGAAAACTTAAAAAAAGAATTAGATAAACAATATGGTGTATGAAATGTTAATAATCTTATTTAATCATCAATCAGATATTTAAATTCCCAAAAAGGTTTTCCTTTTATTTCACCCTTTTCCAGATGCTCTATTTCGTGTGAAACACCATATGCACTTGAACCTGTAAATTCTAAAGGACTATTTACTTTTTTAAGTCTGATTGTTGATTCTAAAGGATCCATGGTTGCTTTTAAAATATATTCTGAACCCACAATAACTTTATAAGGTCTTTTAACTAGCTCTCGCTCTTTTTTATTACTGCATTTTTCCAGCCGATGAACTGTACCTTCCTGTGATAATAAAATAGGATTTAAAAAAAGATAAACTATCTCCAAGGTGTAACCTATTTTTTTTTCTTTATCATAGCGGGTTATTTTTTCTTTAATAGACATTACTTTCTTAGAATTTTTATTTAAACTCCAGTCTCCACCAAATCTGATAGAAAAAATCAAGGGCAAAAAAGCATCTTCTGGCATTTCAAGCTTTTTAATAATCTCTTTTTCTTTTAAACTAAATTTTAAAAGTTTTTTTAGTTCTAAATATTCCAATATATCACCTTATAATTGATTATGGTAATTCTAATGAAAAATCTTCCAAAATATTAAAGTGAAATTATCTATAACTTTTTATTTTATTGTTCATGAAGATGACAACATCTAAAAAAATAATTAATAAAAAATTTTACATTTAATCCAAAAAAATTAAAACACTATTTTGAATTAAATGCTTCAATAGAATCATCTACTACATTAATAATGGCTTCAGAAAGATCACCATATTTTTCATCGATAACTATGGGTATATTGTCGCAATAAACAACATCTAGGCCAGCTTTCAAGGCATCTTTAGTGGCAACATCCACAGCAGCAGCCTTAAGCTCAGTCAACATTACATTGGCTTTGCCTATGTGTTTTTTAATATCTTTTTCCAGTAATGGTCTGTTTGATAAATGGGATGTGGTTCCTACAACTTTACAGCCATGCTCCTTTTCTAGATGTTCTACCAATACTCTTTGAATTGATTGAGGTGCGGTGGTAGCAAATAAAACATTTTTACCTGTGATGTCTCCTAATGGCTTTGGCCGGAATACAGTAGGAATAACTCGAGCTTTGGGATTAATCTCACTAATAAACTTTTCCACATACTGAACTTTTTCAGAGCTGGCCATTGGCTCCTCACACATAGTTAAAATTATTAAATCTGCCAGACGAATACGGAATGGTCCAAAAAATCTTTCTATATTAATTAATGGTTGATTAACTCCTACTAAAACTATTTGTTTATCTGTTTTTACTGGGGGGATAGCAGCACCACTACCTTCCATAATAACAAAGTCTGAATCTACTTCGTTGGCCAATTGAGCACCTTTTTTCATGTTAGTGATGAAAACATCTCCTACCATTCCGCCTCCACATCTACGGCATCCTATGGTTAATATTCTGCTCATAAGTGCATCTTCCCAGTGATCTGATGCTGCATGGACTCCTTTATTTGATTGTTCCATTAAAAATTGGGGTGTGATTTCGATCTGATCTCCTCTAACAATTTCCGGTTCTTCTGGACCTCCACGCCCCATAGCAACTACACAAGGATTATATTCATTTTTATCTATTAAACGAGCAGCATAGGCTGAAACTGCGGTTTTCCCTATTCTTTTACCAGTTCCCAAGATTTTTAATGAAGGTTTTTCCAGAACATCATATTCGGTTAATGGTTGGAATTTAAAATCGGGTCCTTCGTAAGGCACACCTAATGATAAAACTATAGAAGCGATTTTAAATCGTTGAGAATAATCCACCACTGGTTCGTCTGATAAATCCATTACTACATCTGCATCGTAATTTTTGACGGTTTCTTCAATTAGGTCATATGGAATTTTATCGGTATGGGGGCCAAAATGGACGGGTCTTCCCATTTTCTCGGAGAATGCTTCTTCATTAGTTTCCCTGAGCTTTTCTGTCCCTCCGATAAATACCAGAGCAACGACATCTATATGCTCTAAACTGTCTAAGGTGTCAATAGCTGCTTTAGTCACTGGTAAATAATGTTCTCCATCTACTAAACACAACATTTTTTTCATTTCTTTCATATTAAAACTCCTTTAATTAGAATAAGGCAACATTTAAGATATTTATTATACTAAAATTTTATTCAATCTGATTAAAGTTTTTTTTGCTTATTATAAATTAAATTCTTAGAATAAAATAAAATGTGTAAATTAGGAACATGGATTTGAAAAAAAATAAACGGCATGGTAATTTAAATTAAGTTTGTATTATACTAGATTAAAAAATAAAATAAATAGGGAATATAATATTTAATTACTAAATTTTTAATATATGTAAAAATTTTAAATTAAAGGAGTATATGGTGGTATCATATATAATAATTGGATCCTGAAAATAATTCATTTTTTTGGGATGATAATCATATAATATAATTCTATTATTTATTTTGAGATAAGATAATTATTCATAAACGGTAATTATTTATTTATTTTGCCATTTGAGCATCTACTTTAATTAATTCTTTTTTAGATCTTTTTGCTAGTTCGCATAAACCATTTACCACATTAGGGGGTAATGTTCCGCTGTTTTCTTTGGCGACAATTTCAGATATAGCACTTGATAAAACAAAAATCGCATATTTATGTTCCGCCTTTGTACGGTGGATGTGGTGAGGGCTAATATTGAGTGATATATAATCTTCACATTCGCTTTTTATTTCATAACCGTTTTCCAAATATTTTAAGACATATACTAAAAATTGGTGGAGTTGTATCATTTCATCTTTATACATGAGTACCAGCCTTCCTCCTTTCGAAAACTAAATCCATTTAATTTAAACTTATACATGATATATCGGTGATTTCATTATTCAAGTATACATTTAGTTAAAGTACGGAGTCTTTAATATGCATACTGTGAATGTTATTTTGATACTAAATTATTATAGTGAATACTACTACTTTTACATGGCATTAAATAAGTTTTTCCTTACTAAAAAATTTATAATGTTTAATACTATAGATGCGTATCCTATTTTCTTTAAAATAGAACAATATACTATAAAAAATTAATCCATCACCAAAAATAATACTATAATTAAAATCCAAATAATTCAATCTATTTTATTAATTTACTATATGAAATTGCCAGTTAAACTTGTTTTTTATTATTATATCTATGATCTAACTTAAGATATGTATAAATTCATTATTATAGTTATATATAAACCAAGTTATACTAATAGATATATTATTGGATATAATAAAAATGCTTTTTTATGACTGAAACTATAATTTTATAAAATTATTTAATGTATCATATTTTATTAAACTTTACTTAATAAAAAAGATAGAACATTCTTTGATTTAATTATAAGCTTTAAAGCATCTAAAAAAATTTTACTGTGATATGATGGAAATAATAGAATATAAAAGCGAAGATCTTACAGAAATTGTTAAACGTTCTCAAATTGATGTTGAAGCAGTTTTATACACGGTTAAATCTATAATTGATGAGGTAAAACTTCATGGTGATACTGCACTAAAGCAATTAACAGAAAAATTTGATAAGGTAAAACTGGAAAACTTCAAAGTTTCTACTGAGCAAATCGAGGCCAGTTACCAGAAATTGGAACCAGAAATCATTAATTCTATTAAAAAGGCTGCAAAAAATATAGAAAAATTCCATAAATCTCAATTACCTGAAGAATGGTTTCAGGAAGTAGATTCAGGAGTACAAGCTGGACAGATAATCAGATCAATAGAGAGAGTAGGATGTTATATTCCTGGAGGTAGAGCTGCTTATCCTTCTACTATTTTAATGACGGTTATACCGGCTAGGATAGCGGGGGTGGAAAAAATTATTTGTTGTACACCTCCTCAAAAAGATGGTAAAGTGGGAGCTGCCATACTTGCTGCTGCTGATATTGCTGGTGCTGATGAAATTTACATGGTGGGAGGGGCACAAGCCATAGCAGCTTTAGCATATGGGACTGATAGTATTAAAAAAGTAAGTAAAATTGTGGGCCCGGGCAATATATTTGTCACTGCTGCAAAACAACTTGTTTATGGAGAAGTGGATATTGATTTTCCAGCAGGACCATCAGAAGTTCTTATACTTGCAGATGAAACAGGTAATGCGGAATATATTGCTTTTGATATTTTGGCCCAGGCTGAACACGATCCTAACTCACCATGTGTACTTGTAACAACCTCCCGTGATCTGGCAGAGGATGTAAATAACATTGTCATGGCGAACATTGAAAAAATGGAAAGAAGTAGCATTATTAAAGAAGCACTAGAAAAATATGGTAAAATTATTTTAACAGATTCTATGGATGAATCTTTGGAATTTACTAATAATTATGCTTCTGAACATCTTATCATAATGACTAAAGATCCAGAAAAAACACTAAAACATGTAAAAAATGCAGGATCTATATTTTTAGGTCAATTAAGCCCAGTGTCTGCCGGAGATTATGGTGCTGGAACTAACCATGTTCTTCCCACAGCTGGTTGTGCAAAAATGTATTCTGGCCTTTCCACAGAATCATTTTTAAAGAAACCTACTGTTTTAAAATTATCTGAAGAAGGATTAGAAAGTTTAAAAGATGTTGTAATTCCTTTAGCCGAATATGAAGGTCTTTTTGCACATGCAGAATCATTTAGAAAGAGATTAGAAAATAAGTAGCATATTCCTGACTATAAATTTGTTGAATAAATTTAATAGGATTAAATAATTTTATTTATTATTATATTCATAAAAATTAAAGATACAAGTTTAATAGATTAGTTAATAGTTTTAATACTATTTTTCATAATTTTTATAATTTAAATTAGACTTTAGAGGTGAATAACATTGATGAATTCATTAGGCGATTTAAGAAGAAGTCATTATTCAAGTGAAATTAATCCGGATATGAATGGGGAAGAAATTCTGGCTATGGGCTGGACTCATGAAATTCGAGATTTAGGTGGTATCATATTTGTTCTTTTAAGAGACCGGGATGGTCTTGTACAGATAACTGCTCCCAGCAAAAAGATTGAAAAAAATTTATTTGAAAGCTTGAGAAAAATTAAAAAAGAATCAGTAATTGCTGTTCGTGGAATCGTTCAGGAATCACCTAAAGCTCCGGGTGGAGTGGAAATCATTCCAAATACATTATATGTCTTAAACGAATCTAAACAACCATTACCTCTAGATCCCACGGAAAAGGTAAGGGCTGAAATAGATACACGTTTAGATTCGCGATTTTTGGATCTTCGAAAACCTTCCATCAGTGCAATATTTAAGATAAAAAGCACTATGCTGCATTCTGTAAGGCTTTTCCTAGAAAAAAACGGGTATTTGGAAATCAACACTCCTAAATTGGTAGCTTCAGCTACTGAAGGAGGTACGGAACTCTTCCCTATAACCTACTTTGAAAGGGAGGCTTTCCTTGGCCAGAGCCCTCAACTTTACAAGCAAATTATGATGTCCTCTGGATTTGACAAGGTTTATGAAATAGCCCCTATATTTCGTGCAGAAGAACATGACACTCTCCGCCACCTTAATGAAGTTATTTCTATTGATTTAGAATCCTCTTTCATGGATCAAAACGATGTGATGGATGTACTGGAAAAACTGGTTGTTCAGACCATTACTGATGTAACTGAAAACTGTGAAGAAGAATTAAATGTTTTAGGTAGAGATTTGCAGGTTCCAGAAACTCCATTTGAGAAAATTGACTATGACGAGTTAATTGACATGGTAAATTCCAAAGGAGTTCCGATTGAACACGGGGAAGACTTATCCCGGGCTGCTGAAAAGGCTATGGGCGAAATAATGGATGGTTACTACTTTATTACTGGATGGCCTACAGCCATTAAACCTTTTTATGTTTTACCTGATGAAAAAACACCTGAAAAGAGCCAAGCATTTGATTTAATGTATAAAGATCTGGAAATTTCCTCTGGAGCAACTCGGGTACACCAGCACGACTTACTGGTGGAAAAAATTAAAAAACAGGGTTTGAATCCAGAATCATTTGAAAGATACCTGGCAGCATTCGAATTTGGTATGCCTCCTCACGCAGGCTGGGGATTGGGAGCTGAAAGATTTAACATGACACTTACCGG
>JAUXXK010000229.1 GCA_030681145.1 Methanobacteriaceae archaeon
CAGAACTTATTAATGAGGCTAAAAATGAAGAAAAACCATATATTGAAAATAATCAAGCTGTTTTCTTAGATATTGATGATCGTAAAGTAAAAAAATATTTATATCAATATTATGCTCATCTAAAAAATCAAGATATCTGTGATGCCACTATCGATTCTTACTTAAAAACATTAAGATCATTCTATAATGAATATGAAATCCAATTACCTAAAAATATTCAAATAGAAACTATCACTGAGCTTATTCAAGAAGACGAAATAATAACTAAAGAAAAAATACGCTTAGCACTTGAAACAACTAATAATTTCAGAAATAAGGCCATAATACTATTAATGACAAGTAGCGGGATAAGAAGCGGAGACATAAGGAATTTCACAGTATCTGATTTCCTTAATGCTACAAAAGATTATCATGAAGGCTCTATTGAAACCTTATTTGAATCAAAGGAAGATATTATCCCAACATGGTATTTTGTACCAGAAAAAACAAAAAAGAAAGGGAATATCTGTGTAACATTCAACACTCCAGAGGCCAGTAAGTATATTATCCAATATTTGAAAAAGAGAAATAATTTAACCCAAGACGATTATCTTTTTGAAGCCAAGGGTAAACAATTAGGCAAATGGGGTTTAATAGAAATATTCAGAAAAATTAATGAGAAAAATTTTGGCAGAACTAAAAAAGGAAAAAGATACTTTAAAGCCCATTCACTTAGAAAATTCTTTATAACAAAATGTAGTCATAATTCAGGAGATTTAAGGAAGATTGCTTTATTATCAGGCCATGCCCCACCAATTAAAACAGATCAAAATTATATTAGTATCAATTTTAAAGTCATGAAACAGTTTTATATTTCATTAATACCTGCTTTGAGTATTAGAGATACAAAAGTCCATGATTTCAAGAGCAAAGAATATCTTGAACTGGAAAAACGGTTAGGTAATAAAGATAAAGAAAATCAAGAAATCAGAGCAAAACAAGAAGAAATAAGCAAAGAATTCAAAAAGATACTAGAGTACGCAACTAATGATCCTGATGGTTTCGCGGATTTCCTGAAAAACATGAATAAACAATAAATAAAACACTATGGTTATTCCAAA
>JAUXXK010000041.1 GCA_030681145.1 Methanobacteriaceae archaeon
AAAAAATCAAAAAAGAAGCACAGGATAAAAAGGACAAAAACAATATGATTGTCAAAGAAAGGTTGATAGGGGCGGTTATCGGTTTTATTTTCACGCTTATTTTTAGTTTAATAGTATTCTTCACGCCACTATAAAAAAAAAATATTCTTGGGTGGAATAATAAATGATTTATATTTGCACAAAATGCGGGGCCCTAACAGAAATAAACCCCATAAACACTGAAGCTCGATATATAAAAGAAAAATATGGTGAAATTGATTCAGTAATAAATAGAAGTATTGAATACACCTGCGCCTGCAAGAACCCACTTATATGCTTTGATGATTATATTGAAACAACCGATGAAGATATAGTGATTGATTATATTATCAATCAAAGTATCAAAAATTAATCATTCAATAGGGTATCGTTAACATTGAGATTTATATGTTAACATACTTACCAGTTGTTAAGAAACTTAACACCTTTATATATATGCCATTTTAGTAATAATATCTTATGAGTATTTTAATTTTAAACTAATAACCTATATTTTAATTGATACTTATTTTATTCAGAATACTGTTAAATTACTAGCTCCCTTACGATTTCTTAACAATTTTTTTAGTTTCTTAACATTTATTAACAGGTGATAAAATTGGCCAGGCCAAATGCAGTTTTAGTTTCTGAGTTCAGATCTGAAATTGATGATATGATCTTGGAAGGTAAATCTGATAGTTTTATTGAAAGATGGTTAGCTGATAATGATGCTAAAATATCCCGGCAAACAATTGGTAAGTATCGTCGTAATGATTTCAATGTGAACAAAGAGGCTACAATTGCTTATAATGATAAGAAAAGTAAAGAAAAAAAAGATAAAGAAATTAAGAAAAGAGTGTCTGATATTGAGGCCTTGGATGATATTATTGATATGGGTAATAGTTTAGATTTGGATCTTGGAAGTTTATCACCTGATATTGAGGAGGGTACTTCTGCTTTGGATATTGAAAAAGCTAAGATTCAAGCTAAAAACCTTGTTATTAGGGCATCGAAGGTTAAGCATGATATCACTAAGGATGAACCGCCAGTAATTATTGAAGTCAAAGTGGGAGAGATGGATGACGAGGAGCAAGCCCTTACTAAAGAAGTTGCGGACGCTCTCGCAAGACAATAATAAGATAAATATTAGCTTGAATCGTAATGCTAAAGAATATGCCAGTGTTTCGAGAGCTTATTATGCTAAACATTATTTGAAACTTCAGATGCCTGATCACCAGTTTAACTGGTTACAACAAATTAATAAGCATCGTTTCACTTTCTTAAAATCTCCACGTGATCATGGTAAAACAACGGTTATTCCTAGGACTTATACTGAGCACACTACACTTTTTAATCAGAATAGGAATGTTTTACTTTTATCTAAGACTTATAAACAAGCAAATAAGACTTTAAAACTGATTTACACAGATCTTAAGAAAAATCCTTTTATTCAAGCTGATTTTGCTAAAGAATTAATAGATCTTCATAAAGTTGATAATCAATTATTTTATAATCATAGTGAATCATTAGAAGATGTTAAAAGAGATGCGACTGTAGAAGCAGTTGGATTACTAGGAGATATTACTGGAGGCCACTTCACAGACATCTTACTTGATGATATAATTGATGATGAAAACAGTAGGACACATGATAGTCGTGAAAACGTCTGGAAATGGTTAAATGGTACAATAATACCATTACTAGAACCTGGTGGCCATATTTTTGGTACGGGGACCAATAAACACTATGAAGATGTTTATACTAAGATGGAAGAAAACACGGCATGGTATGTGATATCTGAAAAAGCAATCCTGCAATGGCCTGATTCATGGGATTATGTTTATCATCCTGAAACAGGTGTGGCAATTGATGTAACTAATATTCAAGGAGAATATAAGACATTATGGCCTAATAAGTGGGGGATTAAAGAATTACTCTTACAACTAAATGCAATGGGATTAGTCCTATTTAATCGTGAATACCAGAATGATGCAGCTGGAATGAAAGGTAAAATCCTTAAAGATTTCTGGTTGAACTGGTATGCGATACAACCTGAACGCCAAACATCAAATATTCATGGATGCCCACCATGGGAATCATTAGAAATTTATCAGGGATATGATTTAGCAATTGGTCAAAAAGAGAAAAATGATTATTTTGTAGCTACAACTATAGGGGTTCAGAAAAACCCTTTCAGGATTTATTTCCTGGACTGGTATCGTGAAAAATTACCATTCCCTAAACAAGTTAAAATGGTTTATAAATTATTTGATGGACCATTAACTGATATTTGGCAGGGTCGCACATGGAATCCTTTACAAGTAGGTATAGAATCAAATGCTTATCAAATTGCCCTGGCACAACAGGTCCTTGATGATTCATCGTTACCTGTTAAAGAAATAATGAATGTGAAAAATAAGGTTGTTCGGATAACAGCAGGAGCTGTGAATTATGAAAATGGCCTAGTTTATTTACCAGTGGACCATCCACAAACAAGCAATTTCTTAAATGAATATACATCATTTGACGATGGAAAACATGATGATATCCTTGATAGTGGGGACATTACAATGAGGATTCTTATAACCTCTGGCCCAGAGCGGGCGGATGTTTTTGGTTAAAAATTATTATTATATAATATTATTATTTTTTTTTTAATAGGAGTTTAATTTGCATGAATGAAGCTAAACCTTTTGCTTTCGCAACACAATCCGGAAACGTAGTACTATCAAATGTACTTGAAGGATACAGTATAAAATCAGTCGAAGAGCAATCAAACCAACTAAAAGAAGACACATTCAGTGGAATAAACGGGATAAAAGAACCATTATACCCTCCTAAAGTCTTAAGTCACCTATCAGAGATGAACACATACCACTCACGTTCATGCCGAATCAAAGCAGCAGATATAGGGGGGTACGGATATACCATATCACCAATAGGAGAAAACCCGGATCCTGGTAATAAAAAAATATTAGATGATTTTTTTGAAAATAGTAACCCTATTTTTGAAGAAGTAATGACACGAGCACAACAGGATTATGAAGAAATAGGGTGGGGATGTTTAGAACTAATAAGAACAGGCCATTTAGATGGTGGTCAACCAAGACGGTTAGAACACATACCAGCCCACACAATCCGTATTCATAAAGATAAAAATAAATTCATACAATCATGGGACGGTAACAAAAAAGTCTGGTTTAAAAAGATAGGATATGAAAAAGACGTCCATAAAATCAGTGGAAAAGAATCAGCACTGGGAACACTTAAACCAGACGAAAGGGCCAGTGAACTAATATATAACTATAATTATAACTCACGAACCACTTTTTACGGTACACCAGATTATATCCCTGCTATAAAAACCATGCTGGGAGATAGTGCTGCGGTAGATTACAATATAGTATTCTTCAAAAACTATGGAGTACCAGCCTATGCTATATTTATCAGCGGATACTATAACGATGAACCATTAAAAGACAAGGACGGTAAACCCACCGGGAAATCACGTATTCAGAAGCTTATGGAGGATAAATACCGTGAAGTTATAGAAAATCCACACGGCAGCATGATATTCAGTATCCCCACACGTGATCCTACTTCAAAAGTTGAAATACGTTTTGAAAAACTAGCTGTGGAAACAAAGGATTCCAGCTTCAGATTCTATCGGATGGATAACCGTGATGAAATAATAACATCACATGGAGTTGACCCATACCGTCTAGGTATTACAGCTGTAGGATCACTTGGTGGTAATACTGCTGGTGAAATGAAGAAAACATATAAATCAACAATTCAAATCCCTCGACAGAGAACATGGTCGGCTTTGATTAATAAATTTATTATACGTGCTGAAAACGGGTTCAATATCACGGATCATGAGCTTAAACTATTGAATTGGGATATTGAGGATAAAACTCAGAAGATTAAAGATGATAAAGAATTATGGAGCATGGGTGGTCTGACACCTAATGAAATACGACGTAGACAGGGCCTTGAAATAGTTGATCATCCTTTTATGGATGCTTATTATGTGAATGGCCAACCCATAACCCTAACAGATAATGATGTGGGTGATATTCCGGAACGTGTTTCTAAGATCCTGGAAGACTTGGCTGATACGATGGAGGCAATAGTGTATGATGGCTTTAAAAGCAGTGGAAAAGCTCAGAAATTCCTCGAAGCAATTAAAAAAATTAAACCATAAACACCCAACGGGTATGGTGGTTAAGGTTAAGGCCCCTACATGGAAACCGAATCCTAATATTGGTGAAGGTGTGCCTACTGAAGAGGAATTAAAATATCGCCAGTCATTAATAACAGAATTTAAGACGGTAACAATTAAAGCTAAGAAGATAATCAGTTCTGATAAGTTGTCAGAGGAAAAGCTTGAAGAAATAGATATCATCATCCTGGACTTCAAGACTAAACTGAAACACCTTATAACACGGACAGTTACTACAAGATTCAATAAGGGTTTTGATGAAGTACAAAACAGATTAACAGAATCAGGTTACTCTAAATTAAATGATAAAGATTCAAGAAAAAGATTAAACACAGTGCTACAATTACAACTTGATAACCTGGAAGATATCTGTTTTCAATTAAAAAATAAGTGGAGATCACTTATCTGGAAACAATTACTTGTAACTGAGACTATTGTTGAAAAAGACGATAAAAAAAAGAAGAAAAAGAAAAAAGATACAGTGGATTATGATGATGAATGCGAAGAAGATGAAGAATCCGAAGACAATGAATTCTGCGGATTACTCTACCATACACAGGACCGGTTAGATAAAACAGGGTTCGCGGGATGGATTGAAACATATAAAGAGGGGTTAATTGGTGCAGTTCTGTTAGCTGCTCCCATGGTAGATCGGTTACGGGTGTATTGGGATTCTGTAGGTGATGAATCAGTTTGCATTACTTGTCAAGAATATGAAGAAAATAGTCCTTATACTATTATTGAAGTGCCTGAAACGCCTCATTTTGGTTGTAGGTGTAGTTTAAGAGTAGAAATAGAATAAATATTTTATGACTTATTTTTTATATTATTATTTTTTCTCAGATAGGGGGAATAATCACCATGACTGGCCTATGCACATTAACACAAGTTAAAAACAAATCACGGAAAAGAATCACTGATGACACACTAGACACGGTGATTCAAAATGAAATAACAAGCTTAACAAATAAATTACAAGATGAATTCACCGACCTGACCA
>JAUXXK010000022.1 GCA_030681145.1 Methanobacteriaceae archaeon
CTCCTCTTCCTCTTTTACTTCCAGCTTTTCGGTATCTTGATTTTGGCCTGGTTCTTTTGTTGGTTCCTTTTACTTTTGACATTTTATCTCACCTATAATTTTGAATGATAAATTAAGTATTTAAAACACCGCAAAAATACAATGAGTTATTTACTAATTTTTTTAAAACCGAATAATGCATATATGCTTTTTTCAGTTCATATCAGCGATAAGAAATAGATTTTCATATTTTAATAATCGCTAATATCTATTCTTACATATATTTTTTAATAAGACCTTATATACTTTGTTACTATTACTTTTCATTCTCAAGTTAATTTTTAATCAAGATAACTTCCAAATAATGAATATTCAATTACAATAATATTTTAGAATCCAACTGATCCACGGCAAGGATAAATTCTTTTAGGGTCTTAGATTTTTTTCTTTTTTTGAAGGTTTATCTTTAGGTATTTTTAGTATTTTATGCAGTATTTGTTTGGCGTTGCTAAAAATACATTTGATAAATTATTTTATAATTAAAATGGGCCTCCAATACCGTTAAATTTAAATATTGATGCTTACATATATTTGTTTGGTGACAATAATGAAGCATCATCTAAATTACAGTAAAGAAGACCCAAATTATATGTTATTAGGTAAAATATTTAAAATTATCGGTTCCAGAAAATCAAAAACAATAATGTCTTCAAAAGGCGTTAAAAACGTTAATATGATGATTTTATCAGTTAAAATTGTTTTCACAGCCATATTTTTTAATACAACAATGGAATTTGTTGTAAAAGAGTTAAAAAGTGATCATAAGCTGAGAAAATTTTTTGATATTTCTGATGTTCCAAATGCACTTCAAATTTCAGAATTTTTATCAAGATTTGAATCCGATACATACGTTAAAATCGTAAACAGGATTTTAATGAATACAAAACCATTAAAAAGACGCGAAAAACTAACATTTATTGTTGATGCCACTCCTGTGGATTTAGATTACAATGTAAAACGCAAACATCGTTCTAAAAAACATCTAGAAAAACAGGATCTTAAATGGAGCTATTCATCCTCTTATGGATTTTATATTGGATTTAAAGCCACAATAGTCATAGAACAAAAATCAGCAATGCCCGTTGCAATTATAATCCATTCTGGAGCACCACACGATTCCAAAATTTTCACTGAAGTCATGGAAAACCTGCGAAAACGTAGAATAATCCGAAAAAACGACACCATAATATTCGACAGAGGATACTACAGCTATATAAACTACCAAATTGGCATTTCCAAATACAAAATCGTTCCTTTAATTTTTCCAAAAGAAAATTTCAAGATAAAAAAACTAAATGACAAATTAACCTACCCATTAAGAGTATTTAACGATAAAAAAACTGAAAAACATGCCAAAAAACTATACGGCACATTAAAAAAGCAATTACTCAAAAAAAT
>JAUXXK010000062.1 GCA_030681145.1 Methanobacteriaceae archaeon
TCAGATAGTTCTACTTCCAGTATTCTTTTAGGTATATCAATTTTTATAATATCTCCGTCTTGAATGGCTGCAAGAGGCCCGTTTTCCATAGCTTCTGGAGATACATGGCCAATACACGGACCACGAGTCCCTCCTGAAAATCTACCGTCAGTTATAAGGGCTACTGACTCAATTTCCATTCCAACAATAGCAGAAGTTGGATTTAACATTTCTCTCATCCCTGGACCTCCTTTGGGACCTTCATAGCGAATTACTATAACGTCTCCTTTTTTAATTTCGTTATTGAATATGGCTGCAACACATTCATCTTCGCCATTAAATACTCTAGCAGGACCTTTATGCACCATCATATTCTTATCAACTGCACCTTGTTTCACTACAGACCCATTTGGTGCTAAATTACCATTTAAAATAGCTATTCCACCTTCTGAATGAACTGGTTTCTCTAGAGTTCTGATAACTCGATGGTCATTAACTTCTACATTTTCCAGATTTTTTTCGATGGTTAACCCATTACAAGTAATATTTTTAGTATTGATTTTACTTTCCAGAGTTTTTAATACTGCAGGAATGCCTCCTGCACGATCTAGATCAATCATCATATGCTCTCCTGCAGGGGATATTGAAGCGATATGTGGAATTTCCTTACTCATTTTATCAAAAAGATCCAGATCTACATTAACCCCATGATCTTCTAGTTCACTAGCAATAGCGGGAATATGTAATGTGGTGTTACTGGAACCGCCTAAAGCAAGATCCACTGCTACAGCGGTTTTGAACGCATCTTGAGTCATTATTTGTGATGGTTTAAGTTGCTCTTTTATCATACCTACTATTCTGGAACCTGATAATCTTGCTATGTGCATTTTTTTAGAGTCAACTGCGTGAGCAGTTGCACAACCCGGTAAACTCATTCCTAATGCTTCGGTAAGACATGCCATTGTATTAGCTGTGAATAGGCCTGCACATGAACCTGCTCCGGGACATGCACATCTTTCAAGCTCATTTAATTCTTCTTCAGTCATTTTACCCGAAGTTACTGCACCAACACCTTCATAAACATTTATGAGATCAACTGACTTTCCCTGAAATTTTCCAGGAAGCATAGGTCCTCCAGTTACCACAATTGATGGTATGTCTAGTCGAGCAGCGGCCATTAACATCCCTGGAACCACTTTATCACAAGTGGGCATCAACACTAACCCATCAAGGCTGTGAGCCTGAGCCATACTTTCTACTGTGTCTGCTATTATCTCTCTTGAGGCAAGAGAATAACGCATTCCATCGTGATTCATTGCGATTCCGTCACAAATGGCCATGGTATTAAATTCGAAAGGCACTCCTCCTGCCTGACCTATCCCTATTTTAACGGTTTCTGCTAGCTCTCTTAGATGTATATGGCCTGGTACAATATCTGTATAACTGTTGGCAATGCCTATAAAAGGTTTATCAAAGTCATTGTCAGTTAAGCCACAAGCCCTGAGCAATGAGCGGTGAGGAGCTCTCTGTATGCCTTTTTTTATGTTATCACTTCTCATGAAACCACCATACTTTTTATTATTATATTATAATTTTAGATGAATATTATTTTATGTTTGAAACTTATATAAATTAAATATGGATACTTTACTGATTCTAAAGTTTGTTATCGCCTTAGCCATAGGGGCACTGGTGGGACTAGAAAGAGAAAGAAAACGCAAGGAAACAGAATTTGCAGGCATAAGGACGTTCATTTTCATTGCTCTTTTAGGTATATTATCTGGATATTTATCTCAACCATTCCCATATTTCTTTTTAATAGCTTTTGCAGGCCTTTCCCTCCTGGTAGGTTTAAGTTACTGGGTTATTACACGTGATAATGGTGATGTTGGTCTTACAACTGAATTAGCAGCTCTTTTAACATTTTCACTGGGTTTGATGTGCTACTGGGGTGAAGGATATAAAATTGCACCCATACTGGCCATCATAATTACTACTTTTTTGGCTTTAAAACCAGTTCTTCACACTTTGGCCCGAAAAATAAGTCAAAAAGAGATGACCAGTACTTTAAAGTTTTTAATCATAGCATTTGTAATTCTACCTCTTTTACCAAATGAGACTATGGGGCCATGGGAAGTATTTAATCCTTACCAAGTATGGCTTATGGTGGTATTTATTTCTGGAATTAGTTATATAGGCTACATTTTAATGCGCTTTGTAGGTCCAGAACGGGGACTAGGATTAACAGGTGTTCTGGGCGGTCTTGTATCTAGCACGGCTGTAGTAACTGCTATGGCTGTTAGGGTAAAGGAATCAGAATTTTTAATGAAGGCTGCCGTTTTTGCAACCGTGGTGGCCAGTTCCATGATGTTTTTAAGAGTATTTTTTGAGGTCTTAGTAATTAATCCCTCCTTAATACCTCTTCTCGCACCCCCTATGGTTATTATGGGTGCTTTAGGAATTTTACTTGGAGTGTTAGTTTGGAGAAGTTCTATGGTAAAAGAAATGGATTCAAAAGTAAGACTGGAAAATCCATTTTCATTAAAACCAGCTATGATATTTGGGGTATTGTTTGTTGCCGTTATTTTTATAAGTAACCTGGCAAACATTTATTTTGGAAGCAGAGGAGTGTATATTGCAAGCATAATTTCAGGGGTGGCAGATGTGGATGCTATCACGATCAGCATGGCATTATTGGCTCAAAATGGTACAATATCTCCTGTTACTGCTGTTACGGCCATTACTCTGGCAAGTATTTCGAATACAATAGTTAAATTCGGAATTGCATTATTTTTAGGAACTAGGAGTTTTGGAAAAAATGTAGGTATAATATTTGCTATTATTATTTTTGCAGGATTAATAACAATTTTTCTCATTTAATTCCATCAATATTTAAAAAAATTATAAAATAAAAATATGTAAAAATGGATTAATAACCAAAAAATGAACTAATTATGACCGTATCATGGTCAATATCATCTTGTATTTTTCCAACGCATGCAAGGCATGAGGCACATTGGCGGGCATTATGATCATTTCTCCTTTTCGGACGGTATTTTTTCCCCCACCAATAGTTATTAATGCAGTTCCATCAACAATCTGCACCATAGCATCAAAAGGAGCACTGTGTTCACTTAATCCTTCTCCTTTATCAAAAGCAAATATGGTCACCGTACCTGTTTCTTTCTTGACTATTTCTCTACTTACTACTGATCCTTCTTGATAGTTTATTAAATCTTCTATGGTAAGTGTTTTAGATTTTAAGTCTTCCTGCATTTAAATCACCATTCTAATGTTTATACTCCAGGCTAAATATTATTTTCTTTAAGTTTATATTGAAAAATGAAATAGGTATTAGAAAAGAATGTTTTAGATGTAATTATGTTTAATTAAAAATTCTTAAAAAAATATTATTATGGAATAATTATTATCCCATAATAGTTTTTATATCTTCTTCTGCATCTCCTATTGGCCTAAGATCAAAGTTTTCAACCAAAACATTTATAATATCATCATTGGCCCAACCAGGTAAAATAGGTCCAATGTACATTCCTTTGATATCTAGCGCCAGTAAACTCCAAAGAATAGCAGCTGCTTTTTGTTCCATCCAACTTAAGACGATGGTTAAGGGTACTTCATTTAATCCTACACCAAATAGTTCGGTTAAAGCTACAGCAACATCTACTGCAACAATCGCATCATTGCACTGGCCTATATCTATGAGTCTTGGCACACCTTCAATGTCTCCCAGATCCATTGCATTGAATCGGTATTTACCACAGGCCAAAGTTAAAACCACGGTTGCATCGGGCAGTTTTTCTACAAATTCGGTGTAGTATTTGGCCTGGGCCAGTGGGGAGTCACATCCGCCTACTAATATGAATTGTTTGATTTTTCCAGATTCTACCAGTTCTTTAATTTTCGGAGCCAGTGAAAGGATGGTTGAAGCCCCAAATCCAGTAGTTAATGTGATTTCTTTTGGCTCTTCTTCCAGATCGCCCAATTCTAATGCTTTTTCTATTACTGGGGTGAAATCATAATTTTGTATGTGCTGCACACCTGGAAGTTCTGCTACACCAACAGTGAACATTCTTTCTTTGTACTCGTCTTTTGGAATTAAAACACAATTGGATGTTCCTACAACGGCCACAGGATACTTAGTAAAGGTCTGTTTTTGATCAAACCAAGCTCCTCCTAGTTGTCCCACTAAATGATTGTATTTTTTTAGTCCTGGATATCCGTGAGCTGGCAGTAATTCAGAGTGTGTATAAACGTTAATTCCTTTACCTTCAGTTTGTTTTAATAGTTCTTCTAAAGCTTTTAGACTGTGCCCAGTAGCAATTATACCTGGCCCTTTTATTGCTCCAACTGGTACTTCTACAGGAACTGGTTCTCCGTAAGACTCTATATGTGCCTTTTTTAGAAGTTGCATGGTTTTAATGTTCATGTTTCCTGCTTCTAAGGCCAGCTCTACAAATTTACTAGGGTCAAAGTTAACATTGGTAAGGGTAGAGTAGAAACCTCGTTCTATAAATGCATCAACTTCTTCGTCAGTGTATCCCAGCTCTCTAGCATGGTAAAGGTATGCACTTATTCCTTTAATGGCGAACAAAAGGTTATCTTGCAATCTTGCAACGGTTGGTTCTTTTCCACATACGCCTCTAACAGTACACCCAGTTCCTCGTGCGGTCTGGGAGCATTGATAACAAAACATATCTAATGCTTCTTTTTTCTCCACTTTATCTCCTCCTTTAATACTTTCAGGTTTGTTAAAACTACGAATGGTATCTATAAATCCCATTATAATTTCTCCGAATATTATATTTTTTAATTATAATTCCACAATTAAATGGCCTCAAATTGATCCTTACCCACAAAACAAAGGGGACATACCCAATCATCAGGCAAATCTTCAAAGGAAGTTCCAGCTTCAATTCCATTGTCGGGATCACCATTTTGGGGATCGTATATGTATTCACAAACTATACATTTGTACTTCATTTTTATAAGTCTCCTGATTTTTGCTGTATATTAAAAACTAGTAGCAAAGTATAAATAGTTTTTGTCACTAAAGGAATATAAAATAAAACAAATACAATTAATTATTCATCGAATTTATTTCAAAAATATTTCTAGGGTTGATAAATTGTCAATAGATCAAAAAACATGGAAATCACTAAAAATAATGGGTTTAACAGATTATGAAGCCACAACTTATCTTGCACTTACTTCAATGATAAATGGAACTGCTACGGAAATCAGTATGGCTTCTAAAGTTCCTCGATCTAGAATTTATGAGATTTTAAAAGGAATGGCTTTGAAAGGATTCGTGGAAATTGAAAGGGGGAGGCCTTTAAAATATAATGTTGTTCCTCCTGCAGAAGTTTTTCATAGAAATAAACAGAAAATAATTGAAGAACTTGAAGATGCAGAATTAGAACTCACGAGCACATATGAAAGCAAAATTTCACAATTACCCGCACCTATATGGCTTATACATGGCCCTGAAAAAATAATTAAAAAAGAAATGGAAATTATCACCCGAGCTAAGCTATACATTAATATTCGAGCGGGTTTCATGCTTGAAGGGGAATTTGAACTTCTTAAAGAAAAAATTAACCAAGCTTCTCGAAAAGGGGTAAAAACGAGGATCATGGCAGCACAGCATATGTTTATTGATAATAAAAAGATTGACATGGTTAGTGAATTAAAAGAAATTAATGCGGAAGTAAGAAGTCATCAGATGCCTTTTGTTAAGATGATTGTAAGAGACGGCATTGAAATGATGCTGATATTTTCCAAGTTTTCAGGAAAAGAAAAAAAGGTAATTGCTCAGAGTGCTATTGGCGTATGGAACCAGTACCCGGAAATAGCACAAAATTATGCTAATGTTTTTGATACTGCTTGGGAAAATAAAATGTCTAAAAACACAAATAAATCCATTAATTAACTCTTTTTTATAGCATTAAATTTATTTTTTTTTTAAGTGGACTAGGTAATCTTATATAATAATATCACAGATTTTAATTATATTAGACAATTTTTATATTATTCTAGAGAAAAGTTACTCCTCTTAAAAGGAGAAGGTGATTAAATGCGCGTACTTTTAATTCATTCTGATTATTTAAAATATCAAACTAAGTCAAAAACAAAAATAGCTGAAAAAATAGATGATAACAAGAAAAAAGGTTCATTTGAAAACTCTTTGGTAGCTTTCACTGCAGTAGAAAAAGAAGATGAAGCAGATACGAAGGGGATCGTGGAAAATGCCGTAAAAGAAATAATGGACGTTTTTACGAAAGTAAAAGCTGATAATGTAGTTATTTATCCATATGCCCATTTAAGCTCATCTTTAAGTGCTCCTGAAGCAGCTAAAAAAATACTTGTTGATATAGAATCTGCGCTAATTGATCATGATATTAAAGTGGCTAGGGTTCCTTTTGGATGGTATAAATCATTTGAAGTATCTTGCAAAGGACACCCATTATCAGAACTTTCTAGAACCATTAAAACTCAAAAAAATGAGGAAAAAAAGGAAGATAGTGGTGAAAAATCTAAATGGTATATTTTGGATAAAGGTCAACTTATTCCTCCTGAAGAATTCAAATTTGGTAATAAAGACATGGAGCAACTGGTTAAATATGAACTTGGGAGCTCAGAATCATCAGGTGAAGAACCTCCTCATGTAAAATTAATGAAAGAAAAAGGATTAGCGGATTATGAACCTTCTGCGGATGTTGGACACCTTAGATGGTATCCAAAAGGTAGGTTAATCCGAGATTTACTGGCAGACTACGTTTATTTGTTGGTAACTCGCGGAGGGGCAATGCCCTTAGAAACTCCAATCATGTATGACTTAGCTGATGATGCAATTAGGGTGCATGCTGAAAAATTTGGAGAGCGTCAATATCGTATGGGGCATAAAAATAAAGAATTAATGCTTCGATACGCCTGTTGTTTTGGTGCATTTAGAGTCTTATCTGATTCATTCTTAACATGGAAGAATTTACCTGCCAGAGTATATGAACTTTCTACATATAGTTTTAGAATGGAGAAAAAGGGAGAAGTTGTGGGACTAAAACGCCTTCGTGGATTTACTATGCCAGATTTACACACAGTGTGTCGAGATTTGCAACAATCATTGGTAGAATTTGACCAACAAATTGATATGTGTCTGAAAACTGGAGAAGACTTCCAAGTAAACTACGAAGTAATTTTTAGAGCTACAAAAGACTTTTATAATAAATACAAAGATTGGATGCATGCTTCTGCAGAAAAAATTGGTAAACCTGTTCTTTTGGAGATTATACCCGAGCGAAAACACTACTGGATTTCTAAAATGGATTTTGCTGCCATTGATTATTTGGGGAGGCCAATAGAAAATCCTACGATACAGATTGATGTGGAAAGTGGAGAGCGATTCGATATAAAATTCTTGGAAGAAAATGAGGAAGAAGATTATCCTATCATCCTTCACTGTAGTCCAACTGGCAGTATTGAGCGTGTTATTTGCAGCTTATTGGAAAAAACTGCTGTTGAAATGAATGAAAAACCTCCAATGTTGCCAACATGGCTTTCTCCCACCCAAGTTAGGATACTGCCTATTGCAGAAAGACATATGGATCATGCTTTAAAATTGGCTCGTGAATTAAAAGATCTTAATGTTAGGGTGGATGTAGATGACCGGCCTGAAAGGGTAGGTAAAAAAATACGCAATGCTGCCAAAGATTGGGTTCCTTATGTGGCAGTAATTGGTGATAATGAATTGGAAAGTGGAGAATTTACAATCAACATAAGAGAAACACAAGAAAAACAACCTATGAAAAACGAAGATCTAGTTAAACGGATTAAAGAAGAAACTAGAGACATGCCATTCAGAGCGCTTCCGTTACCACTTAAACTTTCTCAGAGAATCCAATTCTAACTTATTTTTAGTTTAATTTTTTTTTACTTTTTTTATAATAATTAGAAATACAGGGAATGACCAAAATTATTATAACTTATAACTTATAATTATATTAATATTTATAAATATGATAAGATTATAACTAGCTTAGAAATAATTATTATTATATTAAATGAGAATATGGGAGTTTTTTTATGGGAGAAGTAATTTCAATTATTAATCAAAAGGGTGGTTGTGGTAAAACTACTACTGCTGTTAATTTGTCTACTGCGCTGGCTTTAATGGATAAAAAAGTTTTAGTAATTGATTTGGATCCCCAAGGAAATGCTACGACTGGATTCGGAGTCCAAAAAGGTGACTTAGAAAATACTATATATTCTGTTTTAAGTAGGCAGAAGAATATGGAAGAAACTATAATACCAACTATTCTTGATGATCTCTTCTTAGTTCCTAGTAACATATCTCTTAGTGGCGCTGAAGTAGAACTCAGTAGGGAGATTGGATATCATTCAATTTTGCAGGATTCTCTAAAAGGTGTTAAAGGAATGTTTGATTATATATTGATTGATGTTCCTCCCTCTTTAGGAATACTAACATTAAATGCTTTAGTAGCATCAGATAGTGTAATAATACCCATACAAGCAGAATATTATGCTTTAGAAGGCATGGCGGATTTGTTAAAGACCATAAATCTGGTTGAAGAGAGATTACAGACTTCCGCCCAGATTAAAGGGATTTTAATTACGTTATATGATTCTCGTACTCGATTAGGGAGAGATGTTCTTCAAGAGGTAAAAAAATACTTTGGAGAGCAGGAATACATTTTCAAAACAACTATACCTCGCAATGTTCGTCTTGCAGAAGCTCCTAGCTATGGAAAACCATGTATTTTGTATGATCAGGAAAGTTCTGGAACTGCCGCTTATTTAAAATTAGCCGAGGAAATAATTAAACGGGATGGTTGATATGGCTGGACGAAAACCTTCTAAGTCTAAAAGTAGTGGGTTGGGATTAGGTTTAGATGCACTTATAAAGGCTAAAACACGAAAAGAGACTACTGAAGAAGAAAATATTTCTGTTAACAAAGATATTCTGCTGGAACCTGAAAAGAATGATGAAGATTCAAAAGAGGGTTCTGTT
>JAUXXK010000064.1 GCA_030681145.1 Methanobacteriaceae archaeon
TATATCTACGAGTTCTCTATGTCTTAGTTCAGGATTCTTGGTAATACGAATATAATCATTCCTCCATTTGACTAGTGACTATTGACTATTGACTGATGAATTATTTATTGATTCAATCGCTGATATGGCATTTTTTAAACCATTTTCTTTGCGTATCTTACGGCCTAAGTTCTTAGCATTCTCCCTTATTAATGAATTATCCCGAATTTCTGTAATTGCTTTAGATAATTTTTCCCCAGTGAGCTTTTTTCTAGGTATGGGGTGCGTTGCAGCGCCAAGAGAATGAATCCTCTCTGCCCAGGTATACTGATCCACCATAAATGGCACGGGAATAGAAGGTAACCCTGCTTTTAGTACTTCGGCCGTGGTGCCCAGACCGCAGTGATGAATAACACAGCTAACATGATCAAATAGCCAATTATATGGGATTTCTTGAACTAAATGTATATTTTCTGGTATTTTATCGGTATAATTTTCAGTATTTTGAATAATGGCCCTTGCTCCTGCCTGTTGTACTCCTTCAAAAAGAATCTTCATCAGTGCACTGTTATCTTCTTCACTCCAGGCGGCTGATCCAAAGCTTATGAATAATGGTTTTTTACCGGCTTCTATAAACTCTAGAAGATCTTCAGGAGGAGAATAGTTTAAAGGAGATTCCGAGTACCAGTAACCAGAAATAACATTCTTTTTTGTCCAGTTATGACTTGGCTTAACTACCTCCTGACTCATAGGTAAAATTATCATGGGAGGATTGCTTGATTTATTAGAAGAAGGAGCACCAATTTCTTTTCGGAATTGTTCATATTTTCTTCCCATCAAGAAATAAAGGGCTATTTTTTCCACAATTAATCCTATATTTAACCCAATATTTTTTGAAAATTTCTTTTCTGCCATGGTAGGATCAATAACGACACTTATAAAAGGTTTATTGGCCTTATCTGCTTCTGCTAATCCGAAACTCCCATAACCTATTATTAGATCATAAAGTGAGCATAGTTCCTGTAGGGTTTTAGTGTGTTCCCTGACTCCCTCGAAAAAAAAGTCCGTTCCCAGTTTTGCTGCTTCCAAGTTATTTTTTGCTCTTATTATCTCCTGCATTTCATTTACTCCGTCGTCAATTTCACCTCCCAGAGAATAATAATTAACTCCATATGATTCAGCTAGTTTTACGAATTTCTGATTTAAAGCAACTGTTGCTTCATATCCATTATTATTTAGTGCTTTGGCCAGTGCAATGAAAAGTTGCACATCGCCCCTCACTCCAATTACTGGTAATAGTATTTTCATTATCATAACCCCATTGACTGATGTCAGTCAGTTTATAATAAATGATATATAAAGATTGTGCATGAAGTTAGGCCTAAATAAATTCACTCCACTGGAAATGGATATATTTTAATGATGGAAATTTACTTAAATAAAAAATAATAATTAAATAATATTTAATAATTATATTAATGGAGTGATTAAGTTATGAAAAAGTTATCCAGTCAATACGTATTTGGAATTATTTTACTTGTTGTGGGTATTCTTCTTATAATAAGAAATATTGGATTATATGATTCTGGAGAATTATTACGATACATACCATCTTTATTTGTGATTCTAGGAATATACAGCCTTATTAAAAGTGGTTTTAAAAATATAAGTGGCCCTATTACCATGATAATCATATTTGGTATCATACAGTTACTGGTACTAGGTATCATTAACTGGAGTGTTATTGGCAACTGGTGGCCTCTAATAATCATACTGATTGGGGCTGGAATTATATTCAACCACTACCGTCAACCATCAACACAAATTGATTCCCGGGATAAAATCGATGTAATGGCCATGCTGGGAGGAGTGGACAACAATATAAAATCCAATGATTTTAAGGGAGGAGAAATCACTGTCTTAATGGGTGGAGTGGAGCTTGATCTTAGAGATTCAAAAATAGGAGACCAGCCAGCAGTAATAAATTCCACAGTAATCATGGGCGGAGTAGATCTTAAAGTCCCCGCAGACTGGGATATAGACATTAAAATGATCCCCATACTAGGTGGAGTGGATGATGAAAGAAGACGCTCATCAGATGAAAACCAAAAAGATAAACCAGATCTTGTTTTAAATGGTTTTGTGGCCCTGGGAGGGTTATCCATTAAGGACTGATTGGTTTTTTATGAGGGTTTAGTGCTCTCTTTTTATTTTTATTTTTATTTTTATTTTTATTTTTATTTTTATTTTTATTTTTATTTTATTATGGTTAAGAAAGTTTTCAGGATATTAAGGATTGATTTAAGGAAATTTTGTTAAGGATTGTTTTTGAAAAAATTAAAAAAGAAAATAAATTTATTGGAAACTAATTACTTTTTAATTTCCAATGAAAGTTCATATTTAGTAATTATTTTATTCGGATCTTTAAAACCAACAAAATAATAGGCCTGACCCTCTGGAGGTATGTTCTTTGGACGGTACGGTGCAGTGCTATTGGTTCCAATTAATGTACCATTTTCCGAGTAGAACTTAGCTGTTATAGATACATTTTTTGCTTCATTATCTGCTTTATTACCTACATATCCCCATACAAAGTAAAATGTAGTATTATCTCTATCGTAATAATCTCCTGTAGCATTAACCACATAAAGATCACTAGTTGTGGCCGGAGGTTTCTGGCCAAAAGTCTGATCAGCTTCTGATTTAAAAGTACAACCTGAAATTGTGACTGTGAATAATATTAAAAGAATGATTAAAATTTTTTTATCCATATCCCCACCAAGTTTAAAATGTTTAAATAGTTTATACAATAAAAATTAGTATAATTCATGATTTATATATTTATTTTTTTACTTAAACTAAATGAGGATATCCAATTGAAAAATTCTAAAAATGAATTTAAATTAAAACCAGAAGACAAGCTAATACTTAGCTGCGGCCATAGCCAAGTTAATGATGAGCTTGAAAAGAAGATAATTAAACTGGTTAATTTAGATCTAGATTGGGAATATATAGTGGATATGGCCACTAGACACCGGTTAAGGCCATTACTCTATTATAATTTAAATAAAATCTGTCCAGATAAGGTTCCAGAGGATGTTTTAGTTAATTTAAGAGAGTTTTATCATAATAATGTTCGAAAAAACTTGATGATGACTGGTGAACTGGTTAAGGTCATGAAATTACTTGAAGAAAATGGTATTAATGCCGTTACTTATAAGGGGCCTGTTTTGGCCCAGATGGCCTATGGGAATGTTGGTCTGAGAGAATTTGGGGATTTGGATATTCTTGTTGATAAGAGTGATGCTTTGAAGGCTAAAGAGATTATGCTTAGAACGGAATATGACTTAATTTCAAAAAAAGAGGTTGATGATTCTATTTTCATGGAAATGGAATCAGAATTTCAGTTTGTCAATTCCAAAACAGGATCCATGATAGAAATTAACTGGAATTTTAATGGCAATTTTTTATCTTTGTCTGAAAAATTCAATTTTTTAAATGAAGTAGAAAAAAGAGATTTGAGTAATTTTAAAGTTTATAACCCATCAATTAACAATCAATTATTAATGCTGTGTTTACATACTGCAAAACATGATTGGGCTCGATTAGCATGGCTTTGTGATATATCAGAGTATATTAAAAAAAATCATATAGATTGGAA
>JAUXXK010000097.1 GCA_030681145.1 Methanobacteriaceae archaeon
TTTCGCACATACAAGGCACCTACTCCTTTAGGCCCGTATAATTTATGGGCCGATAAGGATAATAAATCAACATTTAATTGTTTAACATCCACTGGTATTTTACCCACACTCTGAACAGCATCGGTGTGGAAATATATTCCCTCTTCTTGGGCTATTTTCCCAATCTGAGCAATAGGTTGGATGGTTCCAATTTCATTGTTGGCGTGCATTATGGTTATGAGAATAGTATCTTCTCTTATTGCTTCTTTTAAATCAGCAATTCTGATTATTCCTTCTTCATAAACTGGAAGGTAAGTAACTTCAAAACCTCTGGTTTCAAGATATTTACATGTTTCACGAACAGCTGGATGTTCAATGGTACTGGTTATAATATGTTTTCCTTTATCTTGCCAACGGTAAGCGGTTCCCTTTATGGCCATATTATCAGATTCGGTACCACCACTTGTAAATATTATTTCCTGTGGACTGGCTCCAATAATTGCTGCTACATCTTCACGAGCTATTTCTAACGCTTTACGAGCTTCTCTACCTAATGAATAAAAAGTTGATGCATTACCATATTCCTCCTTTAAGAAAGGAATCATTTCTCTTAAAACTTCAGGATCTAAAGGAGAAGTGGCTGAATTATCCATATAAATCATATAATTACCTCCTAATACACGATAATTAAAATAATTGGTTATTAATGAACTTAAATAGTTATATATTAATTTGTTAACTATTTAATTTATTATTGTAATTGTAATATTTTATTTTTTGAGAATTCATATTATTATTGAGGAAATTCTCTTGATTAAGTGAAATCTATTTGATTATTTCTTTAATATTCAGTATCTTGTTAATTTGGGGTATTTGATTGTTATAATTTGTAAGTATAATCAGTGTACTTATTTGATTTTAGTCAGTATCTTGTAATCAGTGTACTTATTTGATCGGTAGTAATTAATCCTTTAATCTTTTGCTCATAATCAACTACAGGAAGTGATGAAATATTATGTTTTTTCATTTTTTCTGCTGCTTTTTCTATTGATTCATCTATCCTGGAAATTATGACATTGCGAGTCATTATTTGATCAAGATTATCGATCTTTAAGGCTACTGCTTTAGATATGTCCCATGCAGTTACTATTCCAATTAAAGTGTTTTCACTAGAAACAACTGGTATATGTGTTATACGGCAATCCATCATTAATTTAGCTGCTTCTTCTAATGTAGCATTTTCTTTAATAGATGCAACTTCATAAGCCATCACATCTTGTACCAATGTATCTGTAAGGAAATCACCTAAGATATAATTTAATTGTCCTGCTTCTAAGAGAAATGCGTCATGTCCATATGGTGATTTGATTTCAGCATAGCTTACCTCTACTCCATTAGCGGTAAGGGCCATAACAATTTCTTCAGATTGTGAAGGAGGATATAACCAGTCAGAGTCTACAGATATGACCAGTATTTTTGATTTAATATTTTTCAATCCATCAATTAAAGATCCATTACTGGTTAAATCAAAATAATCAATTGCTTTTGAGATATACAGGTATGAATTGGCATCGAAACGTTTAACAAATGATTCACCCTGGTAGTGCAAGTAACTTTCTACTTCAAAGTCCAGATTGAAGTCAAAACTGTATTCTTCTTTATCTTGCAGCCGGCGCCCAAATTTTTCATACATGGATTCATAACTTAGATAAGTTATATGGGCTATCATCCTGGCTAAACTAAGACCGTCTTTTGGCATTTCTTCATTATAATAATTCCCTTTTTTCCAATTAGGGTCTGAAATTATGGCTCTCCTACCAACTTCATTGAATGCAATTTGCTGTGGTGAAGAATGGGCTGCGGTTGCAATTGGTATGGCCTTTCTAACCATTTTTGGATATGAATTACACCATTCCAGTACTTGCATACCTCCCATGGATCCGCCAATAACTGCTAATAGTTGTTTTATTTTTAAATTTTCTATTAACTTCTTTTGTGCTTTTACCATATCTTTTATGGTTATAATTGGGAAATCTAACCCATATTGTTTTCCAGTTTTTGGATCAATTGATGAAGGACCTGTAGAGCCCTTACAACCTCCCAGGACATTGGAACTAATAATGAAATATTTCCGGGTATCTAAACATCTACCTGGCCCAATTATTATATCCCACCATCCGGGTTTAGCATCGTTTTTGTGCCATCCTGCTACATGGGCGTCTCCAGAAAGGGCGTGACAAATTAAAATAGCATTATTTTTTTCCTTATTTAATTTACCATATGTTTCATAAGCTATTTTTATGTCATTCAACTTTTCGCCGCTTTCTAGATTAAGTTCACCATCCATATTAAAATACTGGGTTTCAACTAATCCTACAGATTCTTTTTTCATAATTCATCACAATAGTTATAAAATTTTAATGTAATGATTTTATTGTATTATATACCAATAAAACCTTTTTCTTTTTTCATTGTTGATTCTTCATTATCTTCCGGATCTGCTTTTCCACCAGATACTTCAATTTTTGCCAAAGCTTGATCAATGTCTGCAATGATATCTTCCACATTTTCCAATCCAATTGATAATCTGATGAAGTCAGAGGTTACACCAGTCTTTTCTTGTTCTTCAGGAGTTAACTGTTGGTGAGTGGTTGAGGCAGGGTGTATTACCAGACTTTTGGCATCTCCAATATTGGCCAGATGAGAAAGAAGTTCCAAATTTTCTATGAATTGTCTTCCTGCTTCTAATCCTCCTTTAACACCAAATCCGATTATGGCCCCGTAACCGCCTTTTAAATACTTCTTAGCTAATTCATGACTAGGATCGTTTTCAAATCCAGGATAGTTTACCCAGTTAACTGAGGGGTGTTCTTTTAAGTGTTTAGCCACGGCAAATGCATTTTCGGAGTGTTTTTGAACTCTCAAATCAAGAGTTTCTAGTCCTTGCAAGAATAAGAATCCGTTGAATGGGCTTAAAGCAGCTCCTAAATCTCTTAGTAACCTTACTCTTGCTCTGATTGTATAAGCAATGTTTCCTAATCCTGGGAAATCTCCAAATGTTTCCCAGTAGTTTAACCCGTGGTAACTTGGGTCTGGTGTTGTAAAATTTGGGAATTTTCCATTGCCCCAGTTAAAGTTTCCAGAGTCTACAATTACCCCACCAATCGAAGTTCCATGGCCTCCAATAAATTTGGTGGCTGATAATACACTTATGTCTGCTCCGTGTTCAATTGGTTTTACTAAACCAACTCCTGTAGTGTTGTCCACCACAAATGGAATATCTGCATCATGAGCAATTTTTGCAATTTCTTTGTAATCAGGAACATCTAATTTAGGGTTTCCAATGGATTCTGCAAATATGGCTTTGGTTTTATCGGTTATTGCATCTTCATATGCTTTTAAGTCAGTTGATTTTACGAAATTAACTTTTCTACCCAGTTCTGGGAAGGTATAATTGAATAACTGGTATGTTCCTCCGTAAAGGTTATCAGCAGATACGATTTCGTCACCAGGTAAACTTAAATTTAAGAGAGCATAGGTATTAGCAGCCTGTCCAGATGCTACGGCCAGTGCTGAGGTTCCGCCTTCAATGGCGGCGATTCTTTTTTCAAACACGTCATTAGTGGGGTTCATCATTCTGGTGTAAATATTACCAAATTCTTTTAATGCAAAAAGATTGGCGGCATGTTCAGTATCATTGAATACATATGATGATGTTTGATAAATGGGAACGGCCCGGGATCCTGTTGAAGGGTCTGGTTCTTCTTGTCCAACATGCAATCCTAATGTACTTAATCCATATTTTTTCTTTTCTTGACTCATTTTTATAACTTCCTTATTAATTTACTTTATTTTCCTTTTTTCATTGATTGATTTCATCTAATTGATTATTTTATCTAAAAGGCTTAGTATTTATCATCATTATTGTAATAACTGACCTCATGGGGTTTTTTATAAGATGATGATTTATGTACAAGATATCAAATAGTGAAATACCACAATATAACAATTG
>JAUXXK010000098.1 GCA_030681145.1 Methanobacteriaceae archaeon
TCGCTTAAGATAAAACTTCGTATTTTTTTTTTTAAAAGCTTGGATAATTTAATTTTTAATGACTGATAGCAATCATAAAATATTTCTGGTTATATATTTATGAGGAATTTATTTTTATTATTAAATATCTCCAAAAGGTTAATTCCTTCAATAAAAGCTAATGTTAAAATGATAGTCCATATAAAAACTCCCAAACTCATCCAAAATAAAAGATCCTTCTTAGGCGCTCCCAATGCCACTCCTATGGTTGAACCAATAGGTGTTCCAAATAATAGTGGTGATAGGAGGCCTAAACCAATAATTCCATATTTTTCCCAAATTTTCCTTATTAATGAATTTTTATCATTTTTTGGCTTATTTAATTTAGCTAAAATCCATATTCTAATTGGTTCTCCAACAGATATTATAACAAAAGCGGAAAAAATTGCCCCTATGGCGCTGGATACTCCAATGACTAATGGATTCAATTCCAGCAAAAAACCGAAGAATATGCCTGCCCATAATTCCCCAATACTAATTACAAAAACACTAAAAATGGCTAAAATATATTCTAAAGGAGTTATAATAAAGCCTCCCAAATAGGTTTAGGGATTGTGTATTTCATTAGTGAAACTAATTTAACATTAACTATCAATTAAAACTATTCTTAAAAATAAGAATAATATCCACAATATCAACAATACCATGATTCTTTTAAATGGTATTTTTTCTGAATATAGCTTTTTAAGTTTATAATGTATATTAAAGTGCATTAAAAGTATCACTATCAATAATAGTGTTTCAATAAACCCTAAAATATTGAATGTATTTTTTAAATAGGTCAAAATCCACATTAGTGATGTAATACCTACTCCCAACAACATCAAAGGTTTTATTGAGCTATAAACTTTCCGGGTTAAAACAAGCATGGCCACGGAATCCTTAGATTTTTTTAGTAAAATGCAAATAACCATTAAGGAGCCAATGGCCATAATTAATCCTATAAATTGGATAAATAACTCGAAAACTGGAACCTGGAATATTTGGGCCTTTAAAATAGGTAAGAGAAAAATAGCGTTTAAAGCTTCCCCTGGGGGGAATGTTTCAATATCGCCTATGGCAAGAGAATACTTTCCTTGGTTTTGTGCATTAAAAACTTTTATATAATAATCTCCTGCAGGTAGGGTCTGATTAAATTCAGGACCTTTAAGATAACCATCACCACCAAATTTTTCAAAATACGGTTCCCACTTAGTATTAGCATCCAATTTTGCCAAGGACATACCGGATGAATTGCTTATTTCCACTGACATTAACTGTGCTCCAGGATTGTCTGGAACTAGTATATTGACATACAATTGAAATGAATTATTACTACGTACCAAGTAATATGCGGGATTTCCTTCTAGCTGTCCGTAAAATGCTTGAGATACTTCTGGATTCTGAACCAAAATTGGATTATCCATGGAACTACTGTAACTGGCTAGGCGCGGCTGATGAGCAAAGCCTAAGGAAACAGAAAAAATAATTACTATAACTAAAATTCCCACAATAATTCTAGGAGAAAGCTCTGAAAATTTCATGAAAATATATTTATATTTAAAAGTAAATTAAATTTTGTATATTTTTCAAGTAATTTAATTTTAGCTAAATTTTAGTATATCACTAAAAACTAAAAAAGATATTAAAAAGTCACAGTGGCGGAGGTATTAAAATATTCTAATTTATCACCCATAACCTCTTTTAAAATATTATACGCTTTTTTTCCAGTGCAATGGCAAGTATAAACTTTTTCGATAGGATATTCCATTAATTTTTTCCCTATTTCATGCACAGCATCTTTTGATTCTCCCATATTTTTTAATAATGGAGATCCTATCAGATGAAAACCTCCAAAAACTGCTTTAATATTTTTGCCAGGGAAAAGATCCATGGCAGTTTCAACCATATTCAATATTCCATTATGAGAACAGCCGGAAATAATTATTATTCCATCCTTTTCTTCTATTACTACCATTAACTCATGTGAAAAATCATCCTTTTTTAATTCATTACCCTTTTTTTTATACAAGTACTTACTACCTCCAGGCAATGGATATTTATTTTTTATATTGGTTATAAGATGAATTCCGGGTTTTATTTGTATATTCTTATCTATAAAATGAATTCGGTGGGAATTATCACTTAATATCATTTTATTCAGGCCAATATATTTTTTAAAGAAGACTAAGTATTTCAGAAAATAATCTTCATTTGCGCTTTTTCTTAGATAAATTGGGGCTGTTTTATTTAATTTTAGAAGTGATTCTAAACCACCTCCATGGTCATAATGGCCATGTGATATTACGACCAGATCCAAATTTTCCAGACTTAAATTCATTTTATCAACATTTTTCACAAATATTCCTGTTGCTCCAGTATCAAAAAGAATATTTAACCCATTTTTTTCAATGTATATGGCCAGTCCATGTTCACAGACCATATCTGAATTTTTAACAATATTATTCTCAATTAAGCAGATAATTTTCAACTTAAAACCTTCCGAATAAATAAACAATCCTACTAATAAGTTATTGTATCTAATTAGAATTTTATTATTTTAGAATATTATTGTCGGAATCCAGATTATCCAATATAAAATCTATTTTTCTTTGAACATCTTCAATGGATCCGCAAGTATTGATAATTTTCCAGTCTTTAGTTAAATCCAGAGATTTACTTCTGACCTTTTCCAGATCTTCCATGTTTTCAAACATTTCTATTTCTTGGCGCTGAGAAATACGTCTTAAAGACTCATTCGGGGATACATCTAGAAAAAACATATATGGAGACGTGGGAAGGATATTTTTTAAAATAAAATAAATAACTTTACCTAATGGAAATGGTAGATATGCGACTCCCAGAAGATATCTGGAGAATATAAGAGTATCATATTTTCCATAATATAACCTTAGGGATCTGATGACATCTGCCGCATAATAAATAGCTGCTTTTAGATGATTAATTCTTCCTTCACCTAGAAGAGATTTTTTAGCTTTTTTACCATATTTATTATCTTCTTCTGGATGAGAGCGTAGCATAACATTCTCCCCATTTAAAAGATATTTTTTCTCAATTAAACGGGCGTGAGTATCTTTCCCGGCACCATCTAACCCATCAATTACTATAAATCGAATTTTGAATCACCATTATTATAATTGTAATATATTTCTTTGGTTCTATATTCATATTAAATCAAACTTATCAAAATGTAGGTGGTAACAGCTCCAAAACACGCTGTTAAATTGTCCAATCCTCGGGGAGTGATTCCTTCCAGAACTGTAGCTACCATAGCAACCATAAATATAGTTAGGATATTTAAAGGAACTGAATAATAGGCCAAAACAATGGCCAACATTATTATTAGCACTATAAACATACCTAAAGATCCTTCTAAACTTTTTTCATCCCCTAAAATTCGGTATTTGGTTTTGCCAAATTTTTCCCCTATCAAAGATGCCATCCCATCTCCATAAGACATAGCTGCGATCCCAATCGCAATAATCCATGGCTGGTCAAAGAACATATAGGCTAGAACTGTCCATGAAATAGCATAATAAACCAGACCCAAGCTGTGTCCTGATGCCGAAACCTTATTTTTCATTTTAACTGGGGAGTAGGGACTCATTAAAAATGTTAAAACAATAAAAGGGGCTGCTGCTAAGAATGTTATGACATCTCTTGTGGCAAAAATAGGCAATATAAAGAGTATATTTCCTACCATGATGTGAACAAATTTACGACTGAATTTCGGATATTTTTTTAATAATTTCTCTGAAATTAGAAGTAAAATGGCCACATATCCATAAACAAAGACTAAACCCCATAAATCATTATTAACCATGAATTTATAAAGTACTTCCACATATATGAGAATTTGGGTTTAATTTTTGAGTTAAGTCTCAATTTAAGAAATAATTTTAGAATTTTATTATTTCATTACTTAATTCAAGAGAATTATAAATTAATATTTTCAAAATAGATATGAATTCCAATTTTAAGATAATAAATTAAAAGGTGTTTTAATGAATGCATATATAGAAATACTAAGGCCATGGAATGCGTTGATGGCGGTCATAACCATACTTTTAATGGCTTTAATAGCTGGAATTTTTAATTTCAATGTTTTCCTAGCAGGAATAGTAGTATTTATTGCAACTGGCGCGGGTAATGCCATCAATGATTACTTTGACTATAAAATCGATGCCATTAACCGACCAAAACGCCCTATCCCCTCTGGAAGAATAAAAGTTAAAATAGCAGGAATTTATTCTTTTTTGCTTTTTGTTGCGGCCATAATCATAGGATTTGCCATCGGGTTTCTTCCAGGAATAATTGTATTATTTAGCTCCCTGTTAATGATTTATTATGCCCATACTCTTAAATCAAAATGTCTGATTGGAAATTTATCTATATCATTTTTAACAGGACTAAGCTTCGTTTTGGGCGGAGTAGTGGTTAATGAAGTTTTAATATCTATTTATTTAGGGTTATTTGCTTTTTTCATGACTATGGCTCGGGAAATAGTTAAGGATATGGAAGATATGGGTGGTGATAAAATAGAAGGAGCAACAACATTACCTATTGTTTATGGAAAAAGAGTTTCTTCTATTTTAGCGGGAGTTTTTATGATATTGGCCAGTATAGGTAGCCCTATCCTTTATTTTTTGGGTATTTTTAATATATTTTATTTAGTATTGTTGTTACCGGCAGTTCTGCTATTTTTGAAGGGAGCAATTTCCATATTTAAAGATTATTCTACTGAAAATACTAAAAAAATTTCTAAACATATAAAAATTGGAATGGCCATTGTATTTGTTGCTTTTGCTGTTGGATCTCCTTTTTTGGTAATTTTAATTGCTTAATTATCATTATATTGAAAAAAAATTTAATTAATTACCTTCAGAATAAATGTTATTTTCAAAGATTTAATGACCATTATTAAATCTAATTTAAATATTTTTAACAAATTCAAGTATGGCCTGAATTGTTTGATTCTGCTGCTCTTCCCGCGTAATAGTGCTATTGTTATCTCCTTCCTGCACACCATAATCACCAAAGTTGAAGTGATTACCGCCTTCAATAGTGATGAAAGTAGTGTTTGCCGGAAATTTATCTTGATTCTCAGAGATATCATTACTTGTGGTAAGCCCATCTAGAGAACCTCTGATTGATAATCCTTTAAAAGTTGCTTTGGAGGCATCTGAAGATGGATAAGAAGCTAAATATACAACTCCTTTAATTTTGTCTTGATGTTTTACTGCATAATCTGAAGCAAAAACACCACCTAATGAATGCCCAACCATGATCCATTTACTAATTTCTTTATGGTTTGCAATAACATTATTTGCTTTATCTGCCCCAAAAAATGCTAAATTAAATGGCATTTTTACAATTACTGTTGTATGGCCATTTTGGGCAAATTGAGATGCTATAACAGAATATGCATCGCCTTGAACTTTTCCTCCAGGATAAATAATTATTCCGGTAGAGCTATTGTTTTTTAGGGGTGTAAAAGTAATATACTCATCAGTATTTTGAACGGTATAGTTTTCAGTTGATTTAAGTGCTGCCAAAGCTTTAGGCTCTGCTTGATAATAGTCTGAAACGTAATATGTAAAAGCGACTGATATTAATGCAAAAATAAGCAGTAATGCCACTAAAATTATTTTCTTTTTTGAAGCTGTAGATTTCATATCAATTTTCTCAATAAGATTTCTATAAATACTATAATCTTTAATCAGTTGAATTTATATTAAAGAAAATTTTTTATAATTATTTACCCTCATTTTCTAAATGACAAATACCGGCAACATTAGAAACATCAATGATAAATGCTATTCCTTTTCCTGGGGTTTCCAGTTCACCATCTTTAACTACTGCTGCA
>JAUXXK010000100.1 GCA_030681145.1 Methanobacteriaceae archaeon
AATATTCTTAATTTCAATGTGTTTTTTATAGTTTTATCTTCAATAGTAGTGTCGATTATGTAAAGAGCAGATATAATAATTATTATTTTTAGCGGGAACATTACAAATGCTGTTCCTCCCAGATTAGTCAATGCACTAGGGAGTACATGTTGTTCCCAGTACCCATAATAATCAACTGCTACATAAGTTGATGATGCATCAAAAAAATGGGCAGAAAGCACAGCCAAATTAAATTTTTCCTTTAAAAGTTCCCATTTTCTGCCAATCAAGGCAAATATTCCTGTGAATAATGCCCAGAATCCAATAACATATGATGCAGCTATCAAGTTTATACTTTGAAAACTAAAAATAGGAGGAATGCATATGATTACTCCCACCGTGAAAATTATGAACCTATAATCATAATTTGTCTTTTTTTCTAGATAAATTGATCCTAAAAGTGTGAATATGGTTGCTAAGCCTGTTAAAACATAAATTCCAGGAGTAACTAGTAAAAGAGATAATGGATAAATTCCATTATCTACCAGAGCCCTTGTACTTGATCCAAAGAATATAAATGGAATAAGTGGAATAAAAAGGTCTTTAGGATCTTTTTGAATCCATTTAAACATTTTAATGATAAGTATAACGATAACACCTAAAATCAATCCAAAAATGATAGTATTGAATAAAGTGTAACCTGGATGAAGATAAAGGAAATTCTCCTGAATAAATTGAGAAATTGGTAAATTTAAAGCGGATAAATTAATCTGTGTCGGCATAAAGATGATTATTGGTGTTATAGGATATTTAATATTATCGCAAAAAAAGGATATTAAAAAAAAATTATAAGTTAAAACTTATAAGTTATAAGTTATTATTTCTCAGTACTCATATACTTTTTTTATTTTTTTGTTAATAACTTCTTTTAGTATTAAAGGAAGGGGAGTTCTATCACCATAAGCCGTGGTTTTGCCTTGTTTTATGGACTTTAAAATACTTTCTATCGAAAAATCAGCTTCTACATCCGTCACACAGCTCCCAACCGCGGCAACAAAGTGAGAATCACTAGCCCCAATTTCCGGGATGTTTTTTTCTATAGATAATTTTTTGGCTTTCCAGTTAGAATATCCAAATATATATCGAGAATTCATAGTTTCAATGGCATCGACAGGCAAATCTTTGATTTTGACAAACAATCCATCCCGATATCTAACAAAAGGGTGTGGGACAATGGATATCCCACCCATATCGTGAATGGCATCCAAAGTTTCTTCAGGAGAAAGACCTTTTTTTATCTCTTCATTTATACCCAAAGCAACTATATGGCCTTTATTACTGGTTAATTCCATAGCAGGAATGATAAGAATATCTTTAAATTCTTTAACTTCTTTTTGAGCAATCAAAGATCCTTTTAAAGTATTATGATCCGTTATAGCAATAGCATCCAAACCAATAGCACGTGCCCGTTTGATTATTTCTCGGGGCGTTCCAGTAGCGTCTCCAGAATAAATAGTGTGAATATGGGGATCAATTATCATTTTATCATCTAAAAGTATTTTTAAAAATTTATTTCATAATATGGTGTTTAATGCAATTAATAAGTCCTACTGGTCCGGTCATCATTACATCACCTGCAGGTGTAGCATTGTAAACTGGCAATGGAACTTTATCCATCAATTCACGTCGCGGGCCAGTGACCAAAACCTTTTGAATTTTAGTTATAGGCTCCAAAACCCATGCACCGTGCCCATGATCATCATGAATTTCATCATGAGTAATAGTAGCATCTGCCAGTTTTTTAATGTAGATTTCTATCTTTTCAGGCGTGAGTGACCCAGTATGATGCTCAAAGATACCTTTTATTTTACCGTTTTCAATAGAAGCAGCTAAAGTATGGCCATTACCTATATCAATAACCACATAACTATCAAGATTTTCAACTTGGGGGTCTTTAGTGGCCCCGCACACTGAAGCAAATTTAGAATCCATTAAAAATAATTCAAACTTGGATAATGTTCTGGAAACTGCTTTCATGCGTGTGAAGTAATCTGGTACATTCCCACGATAAAAAAATTCTTCCGGAGCAATAGGTTTATTCAATTTTTCTCTAATTTTTAAAAATCGGAAATTACGATCCCCCATCATTTGATTGTAACCATGATCCTGTACAGCAACTCCTAAATAATCAAACTCGAGCTTAATATCAAAAAAAGAGAGTGCCATGCCAATAGCTCTCAAATCAACATCTTTTAAGTCTATTTTGGCAAAATCCGTGAAATCATCATTATTTCTTTCAGAAACTATTTCAATTCCAAGTTTTTTAACCTTTTTAAGATCATCTCTTATAGTTTTGGCTGCGTTTTCTTCCATAACCACCCGATATCCTTTTATAAGATGCTTTTCTATGGCTTTATTAATTGGCCCACCCCCCATGGTTTCTCCACTGATAAAAATATCTTTGTTTAATTTATTGATTTTTGAAGAGAATATCCTAGTAGGAGAAGGTAAAACAAGTTTAATAGAATTTTCAATGTTTTTATGAGAATCATAAAGAAGTATATCTTGGGTGCCTTGACCCACATCTACTGCAAGTATTTTCATGTTCTAATATTGAATAAAGAGTTATTAATATTTAATTGAATTAATACGATAATTAATTATTATTGATAATAATTTAATATTTATTATAATAAATAATTTATAAATATTTAATAGATAAAGTTCAAACTTCAAATATGTTTAAAGTTTAATTCTGTGTTTTTAATTCATTTGTTGTACACATTTATACAAAAAAGACTTAAATAATACTATGGAGTATATATAATTATATAAATTGCTAAATTTAGCGACAAATAACCACCCAGAATAATAAATTAAATGGTGATCAAATGTACAAAATCTCATTATCTTCTAAAGAAATTCCGAAAAAATGGTATAACATAAATGCAGATCTTCCATCCCCACTGCCAGAATACAAAGACTCTGAAGAAGGTGGAAATCTTGAAAATCTGCCAAAAATATTTTCTAAAGGTGTTTTAGAACAGGAAATGTCTACTGAAAGATGGATTGATATTCCAAAAGAAATAAGAAACGTTTACAAAATGATAGGTAGGCCTAGCCCACTATTTCGTGCAAAAAGATTGGAAGAACATCTAGATACTCCCGCAAAAATATTCTACAAACGAGAAGATTATTCCCCTACAGGTAGCCACAAATTAAACACCGCTATAGCCCAAGCATATTATGCTAAAAAAGATGGAGTAAATCGTTTAACTACTGAAACAGGAGCAGGGCAATGGGGAACTGCTTTATCCCTAGCTTGTTCAATGCTAGATATGGATTGTACCGTTTACATGGTAAAAGTTTCTTTTAATCAAAAACCATTCCGTAAAACCATTATGGAACTATATGGGGGTGAAGTAATTCCTTCACCAAGCCCCAACACTGAATTTGGAAGAAAAATACTTTCCGAAAATCCAGAACATCCTGGTTCATTAGGTATTGCCATATCTGAAGCTATGGAAGAAGCTTTAAATGATCAAAAAGTTTATTATGCTTTAGGAAGCGTATTAAATCACGTTTTGCTCCATCAGACTATTATAGGATTAGAAACTAAAAAACAACTGGAAAAAGCTGATGAAACTCCTGATGTTATTGTGGGATGCGTGGGTGGGGGAAGTAACTTTGGTGGTGCGGTGTTTCCATTCATAAAAGATCAAATTGACGGTAAGATCGATTGTAAATTTATAGCTGCAGAACCTCAATCATGTCCAACATTAACAAAAGGCAAATATTGTTACGATTATGGTGACACGGCCGGTATGACCCCTCTCATGAAAATGTATACTTTAGGGCATAACTTCATACCCCCATCTGTGCATGCTGGAGGACTCCGTTACCATGGAATGGCACCACAAGTTGCATTAATGGTTAAAGAAGGATTAGTTGAAGGTAGAACAGTTACTCAAAAAGAAGTATTCGAGAGTGGAATTACTTTTGCTAAAGCAGAAGGAGTTGTTCCTGCACCAGAAACATGTCACGCCATTAAAGTAGGAATTGATGAAGCAAAAGAATGTAAGAAAACTGGAAAAGAAAAAAACATCATAATAAACTTTTCAGGACATGGAATGCTTGATTTGAAAGGATATGATGATTATCTAAATGGTAAACTACCTGAAAACAGCAAATAAATATTAAATTAGAGAGAATAAATAAATTTCTCTTTATTAATTGCTATCAAGTACTTCTTTTTTTAAATTTTTTATTTTTCTGGATCTCTTTTAAAAGAAATACGTTCGATATATATAAATATCATCATCGAATTACAATTAAATATTGAATAAACGATTTTTATAAATATCATTAAGGTGATAAAATGGATTACAAGACTGTTGTAATAGCAGTTATGGCCGTTATAGTCGTTTTATTGGCGGGCGTAAATGCAATTTTCTTAATGGAACCTGAAACCAGTAATAATACAACACAACTTTCATTAACCAATAATACAACATCAAATAATACATATTCAAATAATAATTCATATGGTTCCATAGATGAAGAACCAAGCCATAAAGTTGCTAAAGCTAATATGACTAAAAAAAATAATACTGTAAAGAACAATACAGGTTATCCAAATAACACAAATAAAAACAATGGTGATGGTGACACCGACAAACCTTCGGAAAAACCTAATTAATTTTTTTTTATTTTTATTTTAAATGTTTTTTAATTGAAATTCTATTCTTAATAATTTCAGTAATATAAATAAATAAATTAATCTAATATATTAAATAATGTCAAAACATATTCTTCTTATAAGATATAAATTTCATTAATATTTGGTTTTGATAGTATTAATAACAAAAAACTTGAATATTCAGGAGGACTTTAATGTATAAAATAGGTGAAGCTTTAATAGGAAGCGGAAATGAAATCGCTCATGTTGATTTAATTATTGGAGATAAAGAAAGTCCAGCTGGCGCTGCATTTGTCAGCGGTATGACTCATCTTTCTTTGGGGCACACTCCCCTTTTATCTGTTATTAGGCCCAATTTAATGACCAAACCAGCCACTCTTATCATCCCTAAAGTTACAGTAGGGGATTTGAAAGACGCAGATAAAATATTTGGTCCTGCTCAAACTGCAGTAGGAAGAGCTGTAGCTGATGCCGTGAACGAAGGAATAATTCCTAAAGACCAAGCTGAAGATCTGGTAATTCTAGCTAGTGTGTTTATCCACCCAGAAGCGGAGGATTTCAGGAAAATTTACCAGTACAACTATGGTGCCACCAAACTAGCAATACAAAGAGCAATGGACGAATATCCATCTATTGATAAAGTATTGGCTGAAAAAGACCGTGGAAGTCACCCTATAATGGGATTCAAAGCTATGAAGTTATGGAACCCTCCATATCTACAAGTTGCTCTTGATTTGGACAACATGGATCAAATGGAAATGATTATCAACAGTTTACCTGACCGGGAAAGAATACTTCTGGAAGCTGGAACTCCTCTGGTAAAAAAATTCGGAGTGGGCATAGTAAGTAAAATTAGGGAACTTAGAAAAGATGCATTTATCATTGCCGATCTTAAAACTCTAGATGTAGGCCGAATTGAAGTTAAAATGGCCGCTGATGAAACTGCGGACGCTGTAGCTATCTCAGGACTAGGTACTATTGAATCCATTGAAAAAGCAATCCATGAAGCTCAAAAGCAAGGTATTTATTCCATATTGGACATGATGAATGTAGATAATTTTGTAGA